>CALDTD010000157.1 GCA_937924345.1 uncultured Flavobacteriales bacterium
TATTAATAGCAGTTAAAGAAGCTTCAATTTTTGCTTCACCAAGTTTATTGTCATTAATTTTGGCCATATACAAATCTTGATAAGGTTTATTATTCCATTTGCTAATTTTATTACCTATTTTATTCTTCTCAGTTACAAATATTAATTTATCATCACCATAGAAGGTAGGTGAATAAATAGAATAACCATTTTTGTTAAGGTTCTCTTCCTCATGCACAATAAACCTGTATTTTGGAGTTTTTAAAGTAATTGTATCTAAAGCTTGAACAAAGTTTTGTATTTGATCATCTTCTGCATATAAAGCGAGGTAATATTCTATTACTTCTTCTGCTTCAGTCGTCTTTTTGTTAGAAATTAACACATTAATATACTCTTTCATCCCTTGTTGAGTAATTATTTTATCATCGTATGCCTTTTTGTAAAACTTTTCTGCCTCGTAATAATCATTTAACTCGTTATGGCTTCTAGCAAAACGCTCGTAATAATCATATTTTTTATTGTCTTTCTCTTGTTTGTATGCTTGCGTGTAATCACTTACAGCATCTGCATATTCTAACTTTTGGTAATGATCGTCACCTTTACTAATATAATTGGTAGCACAAGACGATATACCTAGTATAAACATAAATAGTGAACTATATTTTATTTCTTTTTTCATAATATTAGTTTTGATTAGTAATAAAAAGCATAAACATTATTCCACTTAACCCACAAATACACAAAACCATAATTAACAAGTAGTTAAAATAAAAAACCAATAATGTCGAGGACAATAAATGAGTAACAAACCTCAACAAACTGTAGAAAATACACACAGCTAACCCCCTATATTTATAGATTAGACAATTAGAAAAAACTACAACCTAAAGCCACAGTTAAACAACTCATAATAAATCATTAACCTAAAACCTTTGGGAATAAAAATTACTAGCTCTATTTTTTTTAATTTATTCAAACTGTAAATAATAAGTCTAGGTCTAAACAGGGTTATGAGTAAATCAACAAAAGATTTGTATTTTTGTGAGGTAAAATTACTAAGACTTAAATTAGAATGGAAGACTTAAATCGTGTATTAGAAAAGTACGAACCTGTAATTGGATTAGAAATTCATGCGCAATTGAATACTAAAAGTAAAGCATATTGTAACGATATAAACGAATTTGGAGCAGTACCTAATACAAATGTAGGTCCTGTAAGTCTTGGTCATCCTGGTACTTTACCTGTTTTTAATGAAAATACACTTAAATACGCTGTTAGGCTAGGTCTAGCTTGTAAATCACAGATTACAAGAGATATGCATTTCGACAGAAAGAATTATTTCTATGCCGATTTACCTAAAGGATATCAAATTACCCAAGATAAAACACCAATTTGTAGAGGTGGAGAAATTCTAATCAAAGGTGATGATGGAAATGAAAAATCTATAGAATTGACAAGAATTCATATGGAGGAAGATTCTGGAAAAAGTATTCATGACATTGATCCTTTTGACACCTTGATTGATCTTAACAGAGCTGGAGTTCCATTGGTAGAAATTGTAACTGAACCTGTTTTAAAATCTGCAAATGAGGCTTACAACTATTTAACTGAGGTTAGAAAATTAGTCCGTTATTTAGATATTTGTGATGGTAATATGGAGGAAGGAAGTATGCGTTGTGATGTAAATATTTCTATAATGCCAAGAGGTTCTAAAGAATTTGGACAGCGTGTAGAAGTTAAGAATATGAACTCTATTCGTAATGTTGCCAAAGCCATTGAGTTTGAAATTATTCGCCATGCAGAACTAATAGAAAAAGGCGAGCCAATATTACAAGAAACTAGAAATTTTGATGCATCAACAAACTCTACAGTTGGAATGCGAAAGAAAGAAGATGCTCACGATTATCGTTATTTTCCTGAACCAGATTTAACTCCTTTACATGTTTCGCAAGAATATATTCAAGCGCAAAAAGATAGTTTACCTCCCCTTCCAAATGATTTATTTAAAAAATATCAAAAAGACTTAAAATTATCAGAGTACGATGCTACAAACCTTACCGATTCTAAAGGAATTGCCTTATACTTTGAAGAGTTAATTAAAGAAACAAAGAATTATAAAGCAGCAGCCAACTGGATGATGGGAAGTATAAAGTCTTACTTAAATCAGAATGCATTGGAAATTGAAGATTTTCCAATTCAACCAGAAACTATTGCTCAGTTAATTTCAATTATTGATAGTGAACAAATAAGTAACTCAGTTGCTACACAAAAAGTCTTTCCATTATTATTAAAAAATCCAAAACAGGACCCGCTTAATATTGCCAAAGAAAATAATTGGATTACCCAAAATGATTCTGGAGCACTTGAAGATATTATTGCTACAATCTTTAAAGAAAACCCGGCAGAAACCGAACGTTTTAAAAATGGAGAAAAAAAGCTAACTGGTTTCTTTATGGGAAAAATAATGCAAGCTACAAAAGGAGCTGCAAATCCAAAAACGACTGCACAAGCTATTAATAAAGTGATTCAAAACTTTTAATTATAACAAAGCCTTATGAAATTTAAATCAGCATTATTTATATCATTTAGTATAGCAACATTGCTTTCTTGTAGCGGAGTTGAGAAAAAAACTACAATAGAAGAAAGTAAAACTACAGCATCTAATTTACCAAAAGAAGAGAATAATATTTCTTTTGAAAATGCAATTGCAGAAAACCCAAATGCAACTTCTTTTTCTATAAGTGGTAATTTAACCGATGGAACAGACCAAAAGATATACTTGTACAGTTTTAAAACTCAAAAACCACAAGTAATTGATAGCGCAGTAATTGATGCTTCTGGAAATTATGATTTGAATGGAAAAGGAGAAGGGTTTCAGTTTTATGCTGTTGGATCTTCGCCACAAAAATTTAAATTATTGCTATTAAACAGTTCTGAAAAGGTAATTATTAACGGAGATTATAATTTAATTCAAGAAACAACAATAGAAGGGTCTAATGACTCCAGAATATTAGATGAGTATTCTAAAGAACAAAGAGCTTTCTATTTAAAAATGCAAGAATTACAGTCCAAAATTAAACCTTTAGCTCAAAATAGCCCTGAACGTACAATTTTAATTCAGCAATCAGAAGCGTTAACAAAAAAACATACTAAATACGCTCAAAACTTTGTAGATAAAAATTTAGATTCTCCAGCAGTTCTTTCTGCAGCTAACGATTTATTTGACCCAACAACTCAACTAACTTACCTAAAGAAAATTGAGCAAACATTGGCGAAGACTATGCAAAACTCTGTTTTTCATACTTCAATAAAAGGAAGTATTGCAAAAGTTCAACAGCAACAAGCACAAGGAAGTCGTAAAAATGGAAATTTAACCATTGGCCAACAAGCACCTGATATTAACTTACCTTCACCAACTGGGAATAAGATTGCATTAAGTAGTTTAAAAGGAAGTATTGTACTAATTGATTTTTGGGCATCTTGGTGCAAGCCTTGCCGAATGGAAAACCCTAATGTTGTTCGATTATACAATCAATATAAAGATAAAGGATTTACGATCTACAGTGTTTCTCTAGACAAAGATAAATCGAGATGGCAAAGTGCAATCCAACAAGATGGACTAGCTTGGCCAAATCATGTAAGTGATTTAAAAGGTTGGCAATCTTCTGCTGCAGGACTTTATGGTGTTTCTGGAATTCCTTTTACTGTATTGATTAATAAAGATGGTAAAGTTATTGCTACTAATCTTCGTGGCATGCAATTAGAACAAAAACTAAAAGAAATTTTAGGCTAAATCAACTCTTACTTATGAAACATACGATAACTTTACTTTTAACAATCGCTTTTGTTGGCTCTTTTTGGGGGCAAAAGAAAATATCTATTTCTGGAAACATACCTGCAGCTATTGGAAAAAAAATTTACATCAATTCATTTAAGAACAACCAAATGGTTGCATTGGATTCTTCTGTTATTGATAAAAAGGGAAAGTATAAGTTAAGTTTTTCAGTATCAGACCCAAAAGATTTCTATAGTTTATCATTATCGAAAAAAAATTATGCATTACTAATTTTAGATAGTTCAACAACAGAAAGTAAATTAACTTTTAATGCGAAGACAAGTTTAATTTCTAAAGATTATACAATAACT
>CALDTD010000158.1 GCA_937924345.1 uncultured Flavobacteriales bacterium
CCTGCATGGCAAGCTGCTACTTTAGGAGCCTCATTAAATGAGGCTTTGTATTTTTTGACCATTAAATCTAAAATTTCAGACTTAGGATTCGGAGCCCAACCTGGGTACTCACCTCCATGCTTAACTGTTGCTCCCATAAGATGAAATGGAGCTGCAACTGTACTAGCTACTTCGTGTTTAGAACTATCTACAGAGCTACGTTGTAAGCTTTGTGTTTGAAAAAAGCCATTTTTAACAATTACCCTAGCCAAAGAAGAAGAAGTTTCTACTAAATCAGGTATTGCCATACTCATTCTAAAAACACCATTATGAACAGCTGTAATTGCTTGTGTCATTTTTTCAACATCACCCATTGCCATTACCTCTTTGGGCAAGTCAGTCTTTTCAATTGTAATTTCTAATTGATCATCAGCAATAGCAAATTCATTTTTAATTTCTCCAGCTTTTTTCTCAAAAATATTCAAAAAAGTTTCGTCTTCTATTGTAATAGTTGCAAACGATTCTCTTGGAATAGCATTTCTTAAACTCCCTCCATTTATTTCTGCAACTTGCAAACCGTACTGACTAGCATTAGCAATCAAACGATTCATTATTTTGTTGGCATTACCCCGTTCTAAGTGAATGTCCATACCAGAATGACCGCCTTTTAATCCTCTAATACTAATGTTGTAGGCCGTAGCATTTTCAGAAGGAACTGTTGTAGCATATTCATATTTGGTATTGGTATCCATTCCTCCTGCGCACCCAATCGAAAACTCATCGTGATCTTCGGTATCTAGGTTGAGCATAATCTTTCCTTTTAAGATGCCCATTTCTAGGTTAAAAGCTCCAGTCATGCCTGTTTCTTCATCTACAGTAAACAATGCTTCAATCTCTGGGTGTTCAATATCTGTTGATGCTAAAATTGACATTGCAGCAGCAGCACCTATTCCATTATCCGCTCCTAAAGTTGTTCCTTTGGCTTTTACCCAATCTTCGTCGATATAAGATTGGATTCCTTGAGTATCAAAATCAAAATCAGTGTCTGCATTTTTCTGGTGTACCATATCTATGTGCGATTGTAAAATAATTGTTTTACGATCTTCCATACCTTTGGTAGCTGGTTTTTTGATGATAACATTGCCTATTTTATCTACGTAAGTGTCAAGTTTTAGGTTTTCTCCAAATTCTTTTACAAATTTTATAATATGTTCTTCTTTCTTAGAAGGTCTAGGAACGGCATTTAAATCTTCAAAGTTGTTCCACAATATTTTTGGTTCTAATTCTCTAACTTGCATAGTGTTTTTAGTTTTTTACAAAGATAATATTGCAAAAGACTTTAATCAATTAGAGTAATGATTAATTTTTATGAGTATGAATTTAATTCAATGTCGAGATAACTCGTTGTTTTACCATTTGTAAAATACGTCTATTTGTATCCCCTTTAATTGTTTTATATAGCTCAAATTCTTCGAGTGTAAACAATGAAATAACACTTCCAAATAATTTATTTTTTAAGCGTTGGTTTTTATCAATCATTGCCTCAATAGTAGCATCTTTTTTAATGTCAGAAAAGTCATCATAATGTTTGTGAAATCCAATTACTTCCTCCATTATTATTGCAACAATTATATCGTGTTGAAACTTTAAAATTGGCCGAACGATCTTATTTTGAAATTGTTCTTCTTTGCTTGTTTTTCCGTCAGTTCCAGCTATTGGAATAGCAGGTCTTAATTTTATAATTTCAGTATCTCGATTCATATTATTTACTTTTAAAACTAAGAGTTAACTATTTCAGTTAAGTAAAATAGAAATAAGACTTATTACAATCTTGCAGCCAACTCACTACCTTGCTTAATTGCTCTTTTAGCATCTAGTTCACTTGCTAATTGAGCTCCACCAATTAAATGTGGAGTTTTTCCTAAAGCGATTAATGGAGCTTCTAAATCTTTTTTACTTAACTGCCCAGCACACATTACAATGTGATCAACCTCTAATAATTGTTCTTTTTCTTTTCTAGTAATGTGCAAACCTTGATCAGATATTTTGTTGTATTGAATTCCATTCAACATTTGTACATTTTTATTTTTCAAAGACAAGCGATGTACCCAACCTGTAGTTTTTCCAAGTCCAGCTCCAATCTTAGTTTCTTTACGTTGTAATAAATATACTTCTCTTGGAGAAGGTTCAACTTTAGCTTCTACACCTTCAATTCCGCCTCTTACATTATTCTCTGGGTCAATTCCCCATTCTTCTAGAAAAGCATTAACATTCTGAGAGGTAGCTTCACCTTTATGTGTTATATATTCTGCAACATCAAAACCAATTCCTCCTGCGCCAATTATAGCTACTTTTTTACCAACTTCTTTTTTATCTTTTAAAACATCTATATAGCTTAAGACTTTTTCGTTTTCAACTCCTTCAATATTTGGAGTACGAGGGGTAATACCTGTTGCTAAAATTACTTCGTCAAATTCTTTTAAATCTTCAGCGTTAACTTTAGTATTTAGCTTAACATTTACACCAGTCAACTCTATTTGTTTATTGAAATATCGAATTGTTTCATAAAACTCTTCTTTTCCAGGTATTTGTTTCGCAATGTTGAATTGACCTCCTATTTCAGAGAGTGCGTCAAAAAGTGTAACGTTATGTCCTCTTCCTGCTGCTACAGTAGAAGCTGCTAGACCAGCAGGGCCAGCTCCAACAACTGCAATTTTCTTTTTGTTTGTAGTGGGAATATAATTTAACTCTGTTTCGTTACAAGCTCTAGGGTTTACTAAGCAACTAGCCGTCTTGCGTTTAAAAATATGATCTAAACAAGCCTGATTACACCCAATGCATGTATTAATTTCGTCTTCTCGCCCTTCCTTAGATTTATTTACAATTTCT
>CALDTD010000159.1 GCA_937924345.1 uncultured Flavobacteriales bacterium
AGAGCATGGCATTCCACCGCCAGTTGCTACAACAGTATGTTGAACATTCATTTTTTGAAGCAGTTGATTTTCAAGCCTTCTAAAATAAGCTTCGCCTTTTTTTTTAAATATAGTTGGAATATCCATCCCTACTAAACTTTCGATTTCCTTATCTGTATCTAGAAACTTATAATTTAATTTATCTGCTAACTGTTTTCCAAAAGTTGTTTTACCACTACCCATAAAACCAACCAAAAAAATTGTTGAAGATTTATGTACAGAATGAAAAAGCGCTTCAAAGTCTAGCTTATTTTGCATTAATCATGGTTAAATAACGAATAATTTCTTCTTTAAATTGATTAAAATTTAATGTCTCAGATTCAATCATGAAATCATAATAGGATTGATTAATTTCATTAAACTTTCCAACTTTGAATTTAGCATTAGAACTCAACAAAATTGAACGCAAGGGAATTGAAAACTCATCCGTTAAATCAATTAAAATATCAAATTGCTCATCAGCAAATGTCTTGCATTCATTTTTTAACGGCTCTCTTCTCCAATTTAAATCGGATGCCAAGAAGTAATTAAAAGAAAGTTTAGATTGTAAAAAAAACTCTTCTTCTTTTTCGTTATAAAAGGCTAGCGATTTTACATTTCTAACTCCAAAATCACCTTTTAAGACTTTAATAAAGTTTAATAATCTCTTTTGGTCCGATTCATCTTTTAATTCATAAATCAATCCTATACTTTTAGCTTGATTAAGATTACAAAAGATTACTTTTCTATTATTTTGCTTTGCTAACAAACTTGTTAACCTAGCATTTCCAAAGTAATCTTTTATATTTTCTAAAAACTGCATTTTAATCTGTGAACTATGCTCAAATATAATGAATAAAACTGAGTTGTGTTTTTGAAACTTTTGCGCAAAAAAAACTCCCACTTAAAAGTGAGAGTTTTTTTAAAAAAGAATATTACTCTGTAATTCCTAGTGAAGCTTTTACTTTAGCATCTAAAGATTCTGCCTCTCCATAATACAATAATGTTGATTCATCAAAAACGTAAGTATAACCATTTTCTTTGGCAACTTTACCTATTGCATCACGCACTTTTTTCATAATTGGCTCAACTAGTTTTTGTTCCTTTATCTGAACTGCTTGTTGAAACTCACCTTCTTTAGCTTGTATATTTTGTTGTTTCTGCATTAACTCTTCATAACGCTGTTGCTTAATTTCTTCGGTTAATGTTGGTAAAGCTTGTTCAAATTCTTTTTGAGAGGTTTGAAATGCAGTGAAATACATTTCTAATTCTTTTTTCTTCTCTCCTGCAAAACGCTCTAACTCATCTGAAGCAACTTTATAGTCTGGCAAAGCCAACATTAATTCTTGTGCATTTACATGAGCAATTTTTTGTGCAGACCCCGCTATTGTAACAAAAGCTAAGGCTATAATTGTAATTAACTTTTTCATCTTTCTTGTTTTTATTGTTTTATCATTTTAATAATCTTCTCACTCTTATCATATTTTGGGTTAGTGAATAATATATTGGAGTTTGTTCCTTTATCCATTATAAAATCATACCCTTTTTCTTTTGCTAAATCTTTAATCGCTTTATAAATATCTTCTTGAATTGGTTCTATTAGTTCTTTACGCTTTTTAAATAAGTCTCCCTTAACTCCAAATCTTTTTTGTTGTAAAGTTTTAACGTCCTCTTCTAACTCTTTTATTTCCGCTATCTTTTTATTTTTTTCATCGGTAGGCAAAAGTATTAACTCTTGTTGTAATTTCTTATTCTTTTCTTCGATTGCTTTATACTTTCCTTCAATTTCTTGAACCCATTTTTCTGAAGCATCGTCTAATTGTTTTTGTGCTTCTTTATAACTATCCATATTGTCTAGAATATACTTTGTATCTACAAAAGCATACTTCTGTGCCACTGATGAAGTTATTAATCCAATTAGAAAAAATGATGCCAAAAATATTTTATTCAACTTTATCATAGTGTAATTGTATAGATTTTTGATTTACAGTTCTCCAAGATTCGCGCCAATTGTGAAATGGAACTGACCTCTATAGCCTTGCTGTTGTATTTGGGAATTATGAACTGCTTCTCCCTCTGCACCAGCGTCTAATTGATCAAACCCAAATCCATAATCTAATCCCATTAAACCAAACATCGGCAAGAAAATTCTAACCCCCAAACCTGCAGAACGTTTTACAGTAAATGGATTGTATTTTTTATAATCATTCCAAGTGTTCCCTGCCTCAGTAAACCCAAGTAAATATATTGTTGCCTGTGGATTTAACGAAAGAGGATAACGAACTTCTAAGGTATATTTACTAATAATACTTCCTCCAGTTTGTGGAGAAACATGTCTGTCATCATAACCTCTTAGTGCAATAATTTCTTGCGCTGCTAATTGAAATCCAGTTAAACCACTTCCTCCTAAGTAAAAACGTTCAAATGGCGGAGCTCCTATTTGTTTATTCCACCCGTTTAAGAAACCGAAACCAAGCCTAGCATTTAAAACTAGTTTCTTATCTTTTGATAAAGGGGTAAACCAAGAAGACGTAAACTTAAATTTATTATACTCTATCCATCTGTATTTGTCTTGATCTTCTAATGTTGAGTAATCTTTATCTGCTCCTAATAAAGAATAAGGAGCTGTTAATTTAGCAGAAAGCTTAAATGATGCTCCAGTTCGAGGGTAAAGGGGTTGATCAATTGAACTTCTACTTAATGAAAATTGATAAAACAAATTATTTACAAATCCATCACTAAATGAAAAGACATTACTAAAATTATTCAAATCAAAATACTGATAACCAACTTCATGATAAACAGAGAAATAATCATCGGGCCAATTTAATCGTCTTCCTAAACCTACAGATGCTCCTGTCATTTTTAATATTCTTCTATTTGGCGTCAGAACTTTATTCCCTTCATCATCTCTTAATGCTCTTCCATTAGAACCCGTTATAAATTTTCTATCAAACGCTTGTATTGAATGATAAGCTGACACACTTAATGCATTAGGCTTTTTTCCACCCAACCAAGGTTCTGTAAACGAAATATTGTAAGACTGAAATTGAAACCCATTTGATTGAGCACGAATACTCAACCGTTGACCATCTCCAGCAGGAAGTGGATTCCACGCTCCTTTTTTAAATGTATTTCTTAATGCAAAGTTATTGAACGAAACACCTAATGTTCCGACTAACTGACCAGCACCCCAACCACCAGACAACTCAATCTGATCACTCGGTTTTTCTGCTACAACATATTCAATATCTACTGTTCCATCTGCAGGGTTGGGCTTTGGATTTACGTTTAACTGTTCTGGATCAAAGTATCCTTTTTGAGACAATTCTCTTTGTGAACGTATTACCGCATCTCTACTAAACAAATCGCCAGGCTTTGTGTATAAATCTCTAATAATTACATGGTCACTCGTTTTGGTATTTCCAGTTACAGTAATATTTTTAATTCTAGCTTGCTTTCCTTCGTAAATTCTAAATTCTAAATCTACTGAATCTCCTTCTACTTGTTTTTCTACAGGTGTAATTTGAAAAAACAAATATCCATCATCCATATAAAGTGAGCTCACATCTGTTCCTCCAGGATTCATATAAAGCCTAGCGTCTAAAACTGATTGATTGTATTCATCGCCTGGTTTAATTCCTAATATTGTATCTAAATACCCTGAACGATATTTAAGATTCCCAGTCCAAGCCATGGAACGAATATAATACTTACTCCCTTCGTTGATTTTAATGTCGATATTTACATTTTTCTCATTTATATCATATACTGTGTCAAAGGTAATTTCAGCATCACGATAAGCATTATCTCTATATTTAGCTAGAATTTTTCGCTTATCCTCTTCATACAGAGATCGAATAAATTTAGAACGCCAAAAAATCTTAAACCATCTCTTTTCTTTTGTTTTTTTCATTTGACGTCTCAACTTCGAAGACTTTAAATTCTCGTTACCTTCAAAAGAAATTTTATTGATTCTAAAACGTTCACCTTTGTCAATTGTGATTTTCATCATCACACTATTATTAACCAATGTATCTGGTTTGGTAGCAATTTTAACCGTAGGCCTTAAATAACCTTTTTCTATATAGTAACCTCGACTAATTTGTTTAATTCTAAACAGTTCGTCCTCTGTTACCAATTTACCAGAGTACAAATCAATATTCTCTCGTAAGTCGTCTGCATGAGATTTAGATATACCTTTAAAACTATATCTAGATAATCTCGCTCTTTCTTGTAGTTTTATGACTAAAAAAACATTTTCCCCTTGAATTTTCTCTACAAAAATTTGAATATCTGAAAACAATTTTTCCTTCCATAATTTTTGAATTGCTTGTGAAATATCATCGCCAGGAATGGTAATTTTATTACCACGAATAAGTCCAGATTTAGAGATAATTTGATTGTGATCTAAATTTCGAATTCCATCTATCACTATACCAGCAACAATGTACTCTTTTGGTGATAAATAATCTATTTTTTTATCCTGTGAATTCCCTACTAAAGAAACCCCTGTAACTAAAAACAAAAGGGCAATTATTTGAATTAATTTTCTATTCATTCTCTATTATTTGCGCACTTGTTTTACCAAACCTTCTTTCTCTTTGCTGATATTCTTGAATGGCTTTAAAAAAATGTTCCTCTTTAAAGTTTGGCCATAACGTTTCTGTAAAATACAATTCACTGTAAGCTATTTGCCATAATAAGAAATTACTAATTCTAATTTCTCCACTTGTTCTAATCAACAAATCTGGATCTGGTATATCAGAAGTGCTCAGGTAAGAACTTATTAATTGCTCGTTTATTTCGTTGCTCTGAATTTTATTTGCTTCTATATCGCTAGAAATTTGCTTTACAGCCTCTGCTAACTCTAACCTTGAACTATAACTTAATGCTAAAATCAGAGTAATCTTTTTGTTATTTTTTGTCTTTTCTTTTGCTTTATTTAAAGTCTCTAAACAACTTTCTGGTAAAGAAGAAGTATCACCGATGGTTGTTAATCGAACTTTATTTTCATTCAGTGAGTCTACTTCACTGGCAATAGTTCGCACCAACAAATCCATTAAAGCGTCGATTTCTTCTTTTGGTCTATTCCAATTTTCGGTACTAAAAGTATAAAGTGTAAGATATTCTACTCCAATTTTTGTAGCTGCTGTTAGTGCTTCACGTACAGAATGAACTCCACTAATATGACCAAAAACACGATCTTCACCTTGCTCTTTTGCCCACCTTCCGTTACCATCCATTATAATGGCAACATGTTTTGGAACTCTATCTTTATTTAACGTGTGTTCTATACTCATATACTTTATTGCAAAATGATTTTACTCCTTGCAAAAGCTGGCAAAGGTCTTAAAATTAACGGATATTTTTAACATTTATTTGTTTTTTTTGCCTAACCCTTCAAATATCTAATTAATACAACTTCTACAAATAGAAGAAACAAAGCCAGAAGTATAAAGTGTCTCCAATATTTTTGGTTACTAACTAAATTCTCGAGAGAACCATTATTAGCTTCTTTTGGTTGATCTATAACACGTATAAAACGTTCTAATTGTAGTGATAAAATTTGCTCTTCTAATACCTCTTTAGAATAATAACTCATACTAGATTCGTTTCTGCTAAAATTATAAGTTAAAGGCATTGATTTTACCTCATTTAATAGAATTTCATAATGATTGGCAGCCTTAATATTTTCATGAACGTTGATTGAAACTCCTAAATTGTTTTTTATCAACTCTGGTATAAACGTTAATTCTTCATCTTGACTTTTTATTTTGATTGTTTCTTGTGTATTTACCTGTGGTAATTTCACAAATCCTTTTGCCCCTATTTCATAGGCTAAAGGAAATTGGGCACCACTATTTTCTGCTATTCTTAAAAGAGTTGGCACAAACAAAGCATGTTCAGAAAAAGTTGTACTTTCTAACGGCGAAGCTAGAAAATAAAACAACCCTTCTCCTACTTTTACTTGAGAAAGAAAAGGGTTAGAGTTCGTTAATTTTAACAAAATATTTGGCGATACTGAAGGTGAAAAAACGGCATTATAATATCCATTGGTATAAGGCAAATCTATATTCTTAGGGATTTTATCAAATACATTGTTATATAAATAATGAGACTCATTTAACCCACCAACTTTAAATTGTCCTTTTTGAAAAGCAGATAGATTACCTTTTCCAATTTTACTCATAAAAGACTGATAACTGCCTAAATCAATATCTTTACTAGGAATTAACAATAAACTACCTCCTTTGTTTAGGCATTGATTTAATTCGTTTTGCAAACCATTTGTTAGTTGAGCTAAGTGTTCTATAATAATTAGATTATAACTCCCTAAAGTTGCATAATCTAAAGATGATAAATTTTCAATTTTTAGTTTAAAACTATCATCATCTTTAAAAACAGCTGCAACATTAGAAGGTTTACTTTTATTAGAACTGTTTAAATACAAGACATTAGCTGCTTCATTTATAGTGTATGAAAACAAAAACTCATCATCAAAAGTTAAGTCGGCATTAGGATAATCCGACAAATATACCTTCCCAAATTGAGCACCTTTATTTTGAACACTATAATTTAAAGTCACAACCTTGCTCGTATTCGCTTCAATCACAGTATTCAATATCCCTTTTGCTTTTTTATTTATATTAAGGTTAACTTTAACCCCTAGTTCTTTATCTGATTGATTGACTACCCTAACTTTTAATGCTTCATCTTGATTTATTTGTCGGTTAGGAGACTCAAACCAAACGCTATCAATATATAGATTTGTTAGTCCAGATTGTTCGAAAGGAATTAGATTTAGATTTATGCTAGAATCTATTGAAAGCTGATTTATAGAAAAGTTATTCTCCTGAAAATCAGAAAGCCAATAAATTATTTTATTTTCACTACTTAACTTTGTTAACTCTTTTTGACGCTCATATATTTCATTAAAGTCTTTTGAGAGTGGACTCAACTTTACTTCTTCAATTAACTTCAAAACCTCTCTTTGACTAACAATACGCTGATGCTTACCTTCAAAATCGTTAGTTAATAATTGAAAGTTATCTGTTGCAGAATAATTATTTACTAAATTAAGAGCTGTTGATTTTGCTTCATCAAAAATATAACTTTCACCCACTTTCGTGTCCATACTTTGGGAATTATCTAAATAAACACTAACAACATTTCCACTTTTCTTTAGAGCAACAGTATTATTAAAATAAGGCTGACAAAATGCAATAACAATACATATAATTGCCAATATTCTGGTTAGTAAAACTAACCAATGCTTTAATTTAGAACGGCTTTGCGTCTCTAACTTTACATCTTTTAGCAAAGTAATATCTGAAAAGTAAACTTTTTTAAACTTTTTAAAATTAAATAAGTGTATAATTATTGGAATAATTATCGCGAGCAATGCCCAAAGAAACTGAGGATATAACAACTTCATAAGTAAAACAAATTTAATGTTTTAAGACCAATGAGCAAGTTAAAAAATTGATGCTTTTAACAAACTTGTGTTTACAACAACATTTTTTTTAGCTATTAATACTAAAATGTAGTTTAAATTTGCACAATAATTAAAAATTATAATATAAAAATTATGAAAAAAAATTTATTTTTTGTTGCAGCACTTTTCGCAGGTTCTGTAACTTTTGCTCAAACAACTGAGGTTAAAGATAACAATGACATGGTTGTTACTCCGCAAGCTGGTGACTGGGCAATTGGTTTTAATGCTAATCCATTAATTAACTATGTAGGAAATATGTTTAACGGTTCAACTGGTAACACATTTAACTCTGCATTTATTAACTCTACTGGATCTGCTGCTAATGCAATTTACGGTAAGTATTTTATTGATGCTAACACGGCCCTTAGAGGATCTTTTAGACTAAGAACTGCTTCTGGAACTTCTAATGTTTTAACAGATACAAATACAATTAATTCTAATCCAGCTTACATTACAGATGAATTTAAAGCAAGTGGTGGTGCTGTAGTTTTAGGTTTTGGAATTGAAAAAAGAAGAGGTCACAATAGATTACAAGGATACTACGGTGGTGAAGCACTAATCACATTAGGAGGAACAACTCCAAATTTAACGAATACTTACGAAGTTGCTTTAGACTCTGCAAGTATAGCTGATGGTTATGTGAACAATGGTAGAGTTTTAACTTCTAAAGCTGGTTCTAGCTTTGGTGTTGGTGCTAGAGGTTTTATTGGTGCCGAGTATTTCTTTGCTCCAAAAATTTCTATCTCTGCTGAATACGGTTGGGGAGTTAGCTTCTCTAGAACTAGTGGAGGAGAAACTGTTACAGATAATTGGGGAATTGATGGAACTGCTACAGAGCCTTCAAACTTCCAAGTTACTACAGAAACTGGAAAATCATCTTCATTTAATTTAGATACTGATAACTTAGGTGGAGCAATCCGTTTAATGTTCCATTTCTAATTAAAAGAAATAATTAAAAAAAGGGCTAACTCATTGAGTTAGCCCTTTTTTTTGTGTCTGTCCGTCATAAAAATAAATTGACTTACGACAGATACATTTGATAACGTTTTTAATTCAATAACTCCTTTGCATTACTAATTGCAGCTTCTGTTGGATTTGCCCCACTCAACATTTTAGCTATTTCCACTAGGCGTTCATCATTATTTAATTGAACTATAAAAGTATGAGTCTGATCTTTTTTATCTTCTTTATAAACCTTTAAATGAGAACCACCTTTGCTAGCAACCTGAGGAAGATGTGTAATACTTATAACCTGTAATTTTTTGCCCATCTCCTGCATCATACCGCCCATTTTACTAGCAACTACACCACTAACTCCAGTGTCAATTTCATCGAAAATTAAGGTTGGTAACATTCCTTTTTCTGCTAAAATTGTTTTTATGGCTAACATTACTCGCGATAATTCTCCTCCAGAGGCAACTTTCTTTAAAGAATCGAAGTTTGAGCCTTTATTAGTTGCTATTTGAAAATCAATACTTTCTATACCATAATTAGAAGGTTCCTCTAACTTAGATAATACCACTTTAAAAATAGCATTAGGCATTGATAAGTCATTTAATATTTTTTTAATGCGCTTTTCTAATACAACTGCTCCTTTTTCTCTTAAACCTGTTAGCTTACTACCAACAGACAATACCTCTTGTTTAGATTCTTTTGCTTTTTGATATAATTTTTCAAGCGTGTTATCTAATGAATTGAATTGAACAGCTTTCTCTTCTAACTCCTCCTTCAATTGCTTTAAATCTGAAAGCCCAAATACATTATACTTTTTCTCTAACCGGTTAAACTCGCCCAGCAGTTCATCTAAATAAACTAAACGCTCTTCGTCCATTTCTAAATTGTTTAATTTATTCGAAACCTCAAAATCAACGTCTTGTAATTCTATAATTGTACTTTTTACCCTAGCCATTAACTCTTGATAACTATCGTCAACACGCTCTAACTTAGATAAGGCTTGCTCTAACTGTTGCAAAACCTCGATTACTCCGCCTTGTTCATTATTTATAATATTTGAAACCTCGTTGGAAATAGAAATTACATCTTCGGCATTTGCTAACAGATTATATTCTTGTTCTACCAACTCTTTGTCCTGATCTAAATCTATAGCACTTAACTCTTCTAGCTGAAAATTAATGTAGTCTTGCTCGGCTACAGCTTTTTGTTGTAATGCTTCGTTTTCTTTAATCTGATTTAATATAACCTCATAGGACTTCAAAGCTGCCTTATAAGCCTCAAAAACAGCACTAGAATTGCTTGCTATATCTAAAACTAAACTTTGAAAACCAATGGTGTTTACTTGTTGCGTTTGATGTTGACTATGGATATCAATCAACCTTTCTCCTAGCTCTTTTAAAGTGGTTAATTTTACGGGGGTATCATTTATAAAAGCTCTAGACTTACCAGATGGAGTAATTTCTCTTCTTAATATTGTTTCTTCTTCAAAATCAATATCATTAAGATAAAAAAAAGAACTAAACTTCTTTTTACCTAACTTAAAAACTCCTTCAATAACGCACTTCTCATCTTTATTACGAAGTGACTTTAAATCTGCGCGCTCTCCTAATATTAAACCTAAAGCACCTAACAAAATTGATTTACCAGACCCTGTTTCACCTGTTACAGCAGTAAAGCCATTCGTAAAATCAATCTCTATTTTATCAATAAGAGCGTAATTTTTTATAGAAAGTTTTTGAAGCATTTGTTGCGTATTTAATCGACCACAACAAATATAAGTTTTAAAGTTTTAATTCGCTATCTCGATTACATATCTAAAACCAACATAAGGAGAAGCACCAGTAAAAGGCTCAAAAGTGTTTAAGCGTAAAGCATCTTTGAAAGAATCCCAATGTCCGCCGCGAGTAATGTATTTATCTTCGATTAGCTCTGCAACATTCCCGCTCATATTGTATAATCCGTACCCATTTTTGTAAAAAGCATTTACAGGAGAAATAAGATCGTCTTCAGCCATAATTGTTTTTCTCCCAATTTTTATA
>CALDTD010000160.1 GCA_937924345.1 uncultured Flavobacteriales bacterium
GTCCGTCCGTCCGTCCGTCTGTCTGTCTGTCTGTCTGTATGTATGTCTGAAAGTGACTGCTTGCATCGATGAAAATAATGCATTGGTAGAATTTGGTTACTATGGTGTGTTTTTCGTTACTGCTGGTATTTGGGGAGCAACGCTTTCTTCTGCTTTAGGAGGAATTTTAGGAGCTCCGCGTATTTTGCAAGCCATGTCTATCGATAAAATTACACCTCGCTTTTTTGCTATGGGTGTAGGAAAAGACAATGAACCTAGAAGAGCATTGATTTTAACATTTGTGCTTGCCGAAATAGGAATTTTAATTGGAGAGTTAGATGTTATAGCGGAGGTTGTCGCAATGTTTTATATGGCTGCTTATTTATTTATTAATGTTTCTTGTTTTTTAGAACAATGGGCAAGTCCAGATTTTAGACCAACTTTTAAGATTTCAAGCTATATTCCAGCTTTAGGTGCAGTAGCTACGCTTATTTTAATGATTCAGTTGAATGCTGTTGCTGCAATTACATCAATAGTAATAATGGCCTTTATTTTTATTTGGTTAACGCGTAAACAACTAGAATTAGGATCGGGTGATGTGTGGCAAAGCGTTTGGAGTTCAATCGTTAAATTGGGATTAAAAAACTTAAATAAAAAATCGACTCATAACCGAAATTGGGAACCAAATATTCTTCTGTTTAGTGGTGGAACACAAGCCAGGCCACATTTGTTAGAGTTTAGCAAATCCATTGCTGGCCGTAATGGGATGATTTCTAATTTTGATTTAATTGAAAACAAAACTGCTGACGTATTATTCCCAAAGCACAAACAGTCTGTTCCATTAGATGACATTTACGATGATACGATTTTTAATCGTAAGCAAGAATGTAAAGATATTTATACAGGAATAGAGGCGATTGCTGGTACTTATGGATTCTCTGGAATAGAGCCGAATACGGTTTTAATGGGATGGGCAAAAAACACAAAAGACCCTGAACGCTTTTCTAAATTGACCAATACTTTACACCAGTTAGATTATAATGTACTTTTTTTAGATTATGATGTTACTAAAGGTTTTGGAGCAAAGAAAAGAATCGATATTTGGTGGCGAGACTTATCCAACCTTAGTTATTTAACAGTTCAGTTAACGAAACTTCTAATGACTTCTAATGATTGGTCTAATGCACAAGTTCGTTTCTTCTTTTTAAACCAAGATAGTAGCCTACAATACTCGATTAAGAAAGCGGTTGAAAAAAGGACAGAGGAGCTAAGAAATCAGGCTGAGATAACTGTTGTAAACAATGAATTTGAGCAAAAAGACTTTTATGATGTTGTAAAACAACACTCTTCAGAAGCGGATTTAATATTAATTGATTTACCAGAATTAGATCATACCAATCAAGATAGTTTTGTTCAGCGAACAAACGATTTGTTAGGAGTTTTGGGGACGACTTTAATCATAAAAGCTTCATCACATTTTAATGATGGTATTGGTGTAAACCAATCAATAGAGAAGGGTTTTCATACGTTGGCGAAGAGATCTATTCCAGTCTCAATAGAGGAGGAGTTACCTCCTTTAGCTACTATTACCAGTGTAAATATAGCTGCAGAAGTCAGTAGTTTAGATAAAGGTTTATTGGCTGCAAATCAGCAATTTGTAGATACTGTATACGAACCTTTGAATAAGGTGTATGAGGTAATCACAACTTTTTTGCAAGATGAAAATGAATTGGATAAATATGAAATCTACGATAAGCTACAAGAGCTTTTAAATGATATTAAAGAAAATAGGTTACTGTCTGTTTCTGAAGGAATTGCAATAGGTATTCAAACACAGTTGGAGACCTTTAAAGCGCTAACAGATAAAGTTCCCTATCAAACATTAAGAACTTTTGAACCAAGAGAATTAATAGTACAAAAAACAGATTCTCTTAAATTAAAAAAGCAAAAGAAAAGATTAACTCGATGGAGTAAGACCCCTAAAATTAAAGTAAAACTTCAGTCGATAGCTCAGCATCATTTCGAAGATAATTATATAGCAGCATTTAGAGAAAAACTAAATGCAGTTGGAGCGGTTCCATTGCACCTTAATAATGTTTTGAAAAAATGGCTAAAAGATCTTGAAAATAGTAGCAATGAAATATCCTATAAAGAAAAAGTAAATGAGTTAGAAGAAGCTTTTAATCAACAATTAACAGAAGATAAACAGAAGTTGTTCAATTTACTAAATCGTTTAAGTAGAATGTTTAGTAATTCTGTTTTGCACGATGCTAATCTATTAGAAATTAAGAATATTGTTGTTTTAAGGGAAGAAGAACGTGGATCAAATGCATTAAAAACAATCTATCAACATCTAGTTAATTATCCTTTAACTTGGAAAAAGAATACAGCAGTTTTAAACGATCAATTAAGTGTAAATCTTTGGTTACTAAAATTAAAGGGAAATATTATTCCAGAGATTACAGAAGTTAGTAACCTTGTTAAGGTAAAGGAAATTGAGCCAATTATCTCAATAGGAAATCAAGTTATAACTGATATTTCGAGTCTTGAAATTCAAAATCTTTTCACACTAGAAAATCAACTTCTACAATTAGGAATCGAGTTTAAAGCAAATGATTTGTTTACTAGATTAAACGACAAAATTAAAAAAGATATCAATTCCTATTGCTCTGAAATTGCTATTTATACTCCTGAGATGATGGGGGATTTTGAGGTGGAACAAGATGAATTAGCCCTTTCTGTCGTTAATGTTCCAAAAGTGGTAACTTATTTAATAGATAACGAAATTTTGAGTGAAGTAAATAATCTGCTACATCGACTGGTTAATGTTGTTAAATCGGAATCTTTAAAAATGGAAAATAGTTTACGTTTATTACAGTTTTCGTTAACAAATCAGAAAGATGACCACGTATTAATTAAAAAGGTAAAAGATAAAGTTCAATTAGAAATTAGCGATTCTGTTGAGCAATTAAGAGATACATTAGCTGATTTTAATAAACAATTAAATGGTGTAATAATTCATTTAAAAGAGGTGTTGATCGAACCAGTAGTACTAGGTAATGCTGATGATTTGAATGGGATAATACGAAAGGAAAGTGCTAAGAAAGGCTACAAAAAACAGGTTAAGAAATTAAAATATTGGATTGATAAAGGAAACAACTGGGTAGATAATTTAATAATAAAAGGTAAAGATTTAGTTGCTATTTCTAGCCATCAGTACAGAACAAAGGCATTACAAAACCCTAATTCTAAAATGAGTAGTTTTGTTGATTCTGTTTCTCTTTCCGACGATGTGAATAAGAATTTACCATTCTATTACAAAGAGCTATTTACAGGAAAGCATGATGCTCCTCCTTCTTCTTTAAAAAATAGAAGTATTGAAATTGAGCAGTTTAACCAAGCTTTATCGAAGTATAATAGCGGTAGAAAAGGAGCTATTCTATTTACTGGAGAACATTATGCAGGAAGTTCTTATCTAATAGAAAATATACTTAAAACCGTCCCATTTAAAAAGGTCTTAAAGATAGAAAAGCCTTCGTTATTTTTTAATGATGTAGATCGTTTAATAGAGCGATCTTTTAAGGCCGCATCTGGTCAAAATAGACCATTAGATGAAATAATTAAAAGTTTGCCTAAAGGAACAGTGATTCTAATAGAAGATTTAGAATTATGGTGGACAAGAACTGAAAATGGAGCCAAAGTTATAGAACGTTTTAATGCTTTAATTCAGAAATATAATAAATCTGTTTTATTTATAATTAGTTGTAATGTTCATGCGTACGAATTAATAAGACAATTGGTAAACATTGATGTCAATTTATTAGAAACGATAATGATATTACCATTAAAAATTCAACAAATAAGGCGTACTTTAATGAGTAGACATAGAAGTGGGGGCTTACAATATAAATGGAAAGGAAAGCAAGAAAAAGAGATTTCAAGTCGCAAAGAAAATCAATTAATAAAGCGTATTGCCAGCGTATCTAATGGAAATATTGGAGCATCTTTTTATACTTGGCTTGGCAATATTAAAGCAGTAGAAAAAAATACATTGGTATTTGAATCCATTGAACAGCAAGAACTTCCGAATGTTCTAAATGCTGAGTTAGAATCGATCTTGGTGCAAGTTTTAATTCATAAAGAATTGTCTTTAGTACGTCTACAGAAAGTTTACAAAAATGAATCTAAAGAACAATTAATGTACAATTTAGAACGTCTTTTCCGAATGAATTTATTACTTAAAGTAGGAGTGAGAAAGTATCGTATAAACCCCTATGTACTTGTGTTTGTAGTTGATCACCTTAGAAAAAAAGAATTAATAAGCTAGTTATGGATTTTCAAGTTATACCTTTTAAAGTATTTTTTTTACTTATTATTGAATTGGTTTGGTTAATAGGTTTTTTTGTCACGTTTCAATACGTTGTTATTCGGATGATTAAAAACCACAAATGGAAAGACTGGTTAACTTTTTATGTTCCATTAATTCGTAATGTTGTTTTGGTGCTTTTCACTGCTAAAGTTGTTTACTCGCTTGGAAAGTACAATCCATTATTAATTTTGTTTATTGTAGGAGTTGTATTTGCCTCAACTTGGCCTATTATTAGGGACTTTGTACAAGGGACAATTTTTTGTCTGCAAAAAGGAAATATTGTTGGTCAAGAAATTAAAATGGACGAAATAAAAGGTTTAATAATTAAACTTGGTAAAACAAAACTTAATGTAGAGCAAAAGAATGGAGAAGTAGTTCAAATTCCATATAATCAAGTGTTTACTTCTGTGGTCGCTAAACCGATTACAGATAAGGAAGTTAAGTCAGAAATGATTATCATACCTCTACCTAACAATAGTAAACTAGACCAACTGAAAAATGATTTAAGAGTTAAACTATTGTCTTTTCCATGGATGGTAATTAAAAATGGTGTGAGCATCGATTTCTTTCAAGAAAAAGAAACTAAAATGATTAAAATTGGTTTCTCGCTAACTAATCCTTCAAAAAAAATGGAAATAGAGGAAGAGGTAAAACATTACTTAAGTGAATTGAAGTAGAGTTTATTGTTAGTGATTAGTGTTTTAGATTTAATACTGGAAGACCTAAGACTAAAAGACTTCAATCTCAAAATCTTTTACCTTAAAGTTTTCTTTATTAGGGTTATAAAGGTAGAGACTAACTTTATTTTTGCTTGAAGCAAGCGGTTGAGGAGTGAAAATAAATGTGTTTTCTCCTGAATTAAGCAATTTAGTCTGATAAAACACTGTTTCGTTTTCTTCCATTAAAGCAAAAACTAGCATCAGATTAGATTTTTCAGTTTTATGATTGATGTTAACTTTAACTTTAGCGATTCTATTTTTGTTTACAAAAGTACTTTTGTCTTCTAATTCAAGTGTTAGTGCAAATTCTTCATTTTTATTGAATTCAATAATACTATCTGTAGTGAAATTATTATTGCTCCATTTTTTGTCTATTTTAATAGTGTTTTTATAAACAGTAGATCTATTGTTTAGTCCAAGTAAACTAGAAAGATTTTGCTTTGTATTTAGCTCTTTTTTAAAAACTGAAAAATTATTATTTCCTCCAATCCTAACTAATTGACTTCTTAGCTCTGGGTATATATCAAAAAAAACAGTTGTAACATTCGTATTTTGCATAACGATATAATCATAATCCCAATTGAGTTTATTTTCAATATTAGCTTTATTCAAACTATGGACCGTGTAACCACTTCTACCTAACAAAATAAATGGGATATTAGGAACTTCGCTATCTAAGACTAATAGTTTTGCATCTTTAGAGATATTAAGGGCATTAAGTACTTGATCGCCATCTTTATAATTTTGTATCGCGAATAAGGTTGTGTCCCATGCCCCAGTTTCGTGTCTTTGTACTTGTGCATCTAATGAATGCCTATTCATTTCATACACTGAAATACTTAATAAAATAAAAGCTATAATATTTAGTGTTATATTTTTAAACTTAACAAATGAAAAAACGAATACAAGCAGTAAAATAATGGGAGTTAGAAAAGTGTCTATAAAATAATAATCATGCGCTTTAAACTGTTTTAACATTAGAAATGAGTAAAGCAACACACCAAACAAAGCAATGCCAAATTGTATTAACAGCTGAATTTGAATGTTGGTAATTTCTCGCTTTCTTAAATACTGTATTATACTTAGAAAAATTCCCAAAATTAAAAGTAGGTAATGCCATTTGGTTAAATAATGCCACTTCCATTTTTCACAAGCAATTGAAACTAGATCCTTAACTTCTTCCCAGGAGTTTGCAG
>CALDTD010000161.1 GCA_937924345.1 uncultured Flavobacteriales bacterium
TTGAAACAATGGTTTGAGTTAAGAGCATTAAAATCGCATTGTTAGTAATATAGGCTTTTATAATAGGGTCTAAAAGTATTGCCATTAACATACCATATATAACTATAGCAACATTGTTTCCTAGTAGCATAGTACCAATAAAGTCTGACGGCTTTTTTGCAAATTTTGAAAGGATTCTTGCTTGTATTCCTCCTTGATTTTTATCTAACTCAATCTTTAGTCGATTGGCAGATATAAATGCAATTTCAATTCCCGAGAAAAACGCTGAAAATGCGAGGGTAAGAATTATTAGAATAAGAGTTATGACGGGATCTTCGTCCATGATTGATTTTATAACTAAAACAAATATAAATTATTTTTTTACTTCTTGATTTTTTTCGTTTTCTAATTTTTCAAATCTTTTTCTAATTCCTCGTCTTACTAAAAACATTCCCCAAACTAATCCCGTAATTAAGATATAGAATTTTGCAGCATTAAATCCATCTTTAAATCCAAGATAAATAGTGAGCAAAGTTGTAAGGATAGCTATTGCAAACCAAAACTTTTCTAAAATAATATGTATATTCATTGTGCGATTTATTGTGTATTCTCGTTTTCTTCAGGTTCTGTGAAATTATAATAACTATCAGAAATTTTCTTGAGTTGATATTTAGAAAATGCGGTGTTTGAAGTTAATCCTTCTCCAATGATCACACCTTCTTCTGTAGTTATTTTAACCTTTTCAGGTGTTGTTATACTGTCTTTATTAAAATAAATATGCAATAGTTCTGTCTCTAACTTTTCTTTTTTTGGGTTTAGAAATACAACACTGTCTTTAACTAACAAATACTGGTCTTGAGACATTAATTTTCCGTAGTTGGAAGATAGTTGAGACTCTTCGTTTCCAAGTGAATCAAAAAAAGTGACTAGCATTCCTGCTGGACAAATTAAGCTAGCTGTTTTTACCTTGTTATCTTCTTCTTCTTGAATAGAAACTTTTTTTAAAATAGGAGCTTCTAATTTGATTTTATTGTTTCCATTATCTGAAAAATATAATGTTACATTTTCAGAGACTTCTCCTAGTTGGTTGTTTTTAGTAACTGTTTTATTTGCTTCCTCTAAATTTTCGGAGCAAGAAAAAAGCATTCCTATCATTACGATCGAAATGCTTAACCATTTTATATTTCTACTTAAGATCACTTACAATTAGTCAATTGCTCTTACTTTTGTAGATTCTCCCCAGCATGGAACTTTTACAGACTGTCCTACGGTTACTTCAACTAAAAATAAATCTGCTTTTCCAGCTAGTCTATTTTTCCAAGCATTTACTGTAGAAGAGCTAACGCATCCTTTTGCTTTTTCTGCGTAATCAATTGCTAAACCATATACATAACTGGCTTCAATTTTTGTGCTTCCACAAGATGGGGCCGACATAGCGATTGCTCTCGCAATTATTCCGTTTCCTTTACACTTGTTATCCATTTTTCGAGCATAAGATGCTGCAGATTTATAACTTCCTCGAGATAATTCAATTCCAGCTAATTTCTCGTATAATTTTGCTTTTTCAGCTTCATCAGTTGTTAATGTTAATCCTTCTTCATAGAATTGAGCAGCTTTTTTGTACTCTTTTTTAGCATAAGCTCCGTTACCCAGACTTATAGCAGACTCAGCAGTTGGTTCCCATGTATGAATTTTTGTTGCTAATTCTGTATAGAAATCACTAGAGTTACATTTCTTACCGTCAAGCATTTTAACAGCTTTTTTAATTAATGCTGTGTCATTTGGAGCAGCTTCAACTTTAGGAATAAATAACTCTTCAAGTTTATCACAGCTTGCACAAGGTGTTACTGTTTTGTCTAAATATGCTTGAGAACTTTCGTAATAACCTCTTTTCTTTTCATTTTCTTTATAGTTTTCAATTTGCGCTTCACAAATCTTAGATAATTTATCATATTGGTTTAGTAACAAACCACAATCACCTTTTTTGTTCCCAACCATATAATAAGCAGCTAAAATTGACTTGTTTATCCATCCTGATTTTATCTCTTTGGTTTCGTATTGGTCCATTCCTTTGTTAAGTAGATTGTATGCTTCTTCATAACCTGTTTTAGCTTTATACTTAATTAAGTCTTCGCCTCTACTTACTTGAATTTCTTTACAATCTCCAAAGTGTTCAATCCATAAATCGTAAATCATGAAAATAGTATCTGCAATTGCTGCTTTCTTCTTGGCATCTTTTACTTTTTTATATTCTTTCTCGTATATATAGACACCATGAGAGTAAAGTACTGGCTTATATTTTGGAGCTTTCTTTTGTGCATTCCACCAAAATGATTTAGCTCCAGAATAATCCTTTTGTTTAAATGGCTCGGCATATAAAGAAATAGCAGCTTTACCTGCATTTTCATCCTCACCATAGTTTGCCGAAGCTGGCTCATTACACTCTTGACCAAATGCAATACCTCCAATTAAAATCCCTATTAATGTTATAAAATTTTTCATTTCGTTTTTATGTTTTAATCATACTTACGCTTTCTAAACCATCTATCGTAGTTAGACGGAGCAAGAGAAAAACCTAAGTAAACTTTAAAGTAATTATCTTCAATTAAATTATTTTCTGTTGTTCCTAGGCGGCCAAGATCTAACCCTAAATCTACTGATGAAAAAGATCTTGAACTAAGTAACGGTATAGATATACCAAAACTTATGCCATAGTCATTAATCTTCTCGCCATTAACAGCTATGTTTGTTGTTCCATTTCGAAGACCTGCTCTGTATGTTGATTTTTGAAAAATAGATCGACTTTTACTATTCCAATCTTTCATTAATGTAGGAGTGTAACTTAGGCCAAGTGCAAAACGAGTTGATTTAATTAAACCAGGCGGTGTTAGATTTTCACCATTAAAGATTTCACTATAATTACTCCAGTTTTGTTGTTCATACTGTAAAGCAACAGTTAGTTTTTTATTAAATGTTAAAGCTGTTCCAATTTTGATTCCACTTGGTAATGATATTTTTCCTTTTTGACCTTCGTTTACCTCTAAAGTATCTTTTGCTGTCTCAATAACATTAAATGTTGAATATTGGAAGTTGTAAGCAAAGTTATCAGTCGTTACATTTATTTGATTGTTTACTGTGTAATTGATACCTGCTTGTAGTTTAATATTATTGTCAAATTGTTGGCTGTATTGTAGACCTAAATCCAAATTTAAGCCATTGATTGTCTTAAAATCATTAACACGTGTATTAAAAAAGGTTGCGTCAGAAAAAATAACAGCTCTACTATTATCGATCGTGCCAAATAGATATGAAAAATTTGCTCCAGCAGAAATCCTAAGACTATCTCCCTTATTTATAATTTCGCGCCCTGCACCTAGAAAAACTTTGTTTATTCCGCCTTGTCCTTCGTAATTATATCTTACAGAGTCTCCTTCATTTACAGAATATGAATTGATGTCATACCCAACAGTAGAGTAGGGCATTAACCCAAATGCGACTCCTGTTTTTGTGCCGATAGGAAGACCAAGTGTGAAATTTCTTAATGCAAAGGTACTTTGGTTAGATGAAGAATTTTCTGTTTTCAAAGTTTGAATCTTTCCATAAATACCGACATCAAAAATTGGTTTGTATTTTAATAAACCGCTGTAAGAAGCTGGATTGGAAATATTAACATGGTTAAATTCTGAAAGTGCCACAGCCGTATTACTCATTCCAAAGTAAGTCGCCGAAGTCGGTTGAGCTATTTCGCCCAGACCAAATCGGGTATATGGGGAATTGTTGAGTTTTTGGCCAAAAGCGGTTTTAATCCCTACAAATAAAAAAATAAGTGTAATAAATTTAATTTTGTTTTTCATTGTAATCTAAAATTACTTTAAGCCCTTTAAGGGTCAGCATCTTGTCTACAAAGATGCTATTTTTTTGTGATAATTCCTTGTTTTCGAAATAAGATAAATCTCCACCTGTTAAAAATATATTTAAAGAAGGATATTTTTCTTCGTATAAAGCAATAAATGATTTAATTTCTGACAACATACCGAAGTAAACACCAGTTGAAATAGATGAAAATGTGTCTGTTCCAATTAAGTCTTTAGTAGTTGCTTGTTCAATTAACGGTAAATTATCAGTTAAATTATGTAGTGCATTGTATCTCATCTGAAAACCAAGAGAAATACTACCTCCCAAATATTCATTTTTACCATTAATTACATCAAACTTTAAGCAAGTTCCAACATCAATTACTAAGTTATTTTGATTTGGGAATTGTTTATTAGCAGCAATTATGTTTGCTAAACGATCGTTTCCTAAGGTTTGAGGTGTTGCATATTTGTTCTTAATCGGGATTTCAGTTGAATGATTTAGATTAATAACCTGTTTGAACAAAGAGCAAATATTCTGGGTGTAGGCTTTAGATCTTACCGAGCTTATAATTGTAGGTGTTTCTTCTAGTTTGCTATCGGAGATAAATACTTTAAACTCTGATATAGAACTAAAGTAATTTATTGATGAAGCCTTTCTATTATAAAAAACAACTGCTTTTAACCTGGTGTTTCCAATGTCAATAATCAGTTGTTTCATGAATGATTTGTGTCAATAAAACTTAAAGAATAATCGGTTCGTTTTTACTATTTACGAATTCATATTTTAAAAGTGTATAATCTACTACACCTTTTACAGGAATCCATTTCTTATGCGTTAAAAACCAAGTTCTTTGAATATTTTTTATTCCCTTTTTTAAGTAAGCTTCAATAAATGGATGAACATTTAAAGTTAGATCATTTCCCTTATATTCCTCGATGTAAAAACGTAAACTGTTTTCAATCTCGTCAATTATTAATGTAGTAGATTCTACTTCTCCAGAACCTTTACAAGTAGGACAAGATTCTGCAGTTTTTATATCTGTAACAGGTCTTACACGTTGGCGAGTCAATTCAATTACTCCAAATCTAGTTGGAGGAATGATGTTATGTTTAGCACGGTCAGCACGCATTGCTTCACGCAAGGTCTCAAACAACTTTTGATTGTTTTCACGTTTGTGCATATCAATAAAATCAATTGCAACAATTCCACCCATATCTCTAAGTCGCAGAACACGAGCAATTTCGTGAGCTACTTCAATATTTGTTTCAAATGCGTTCTGCTCTTGATTTTGAATTGAAGCTTTTCTATTTCCAGAGTTTACATCAATCACATGCATAGCTTCTGTATGCTCAATAATTAAATAAGCTCCAGATGATAACATTACTTTTTTACCAAAAGATGCTTTAATTTGTTTGGTGATTCCAAGTTGCTCGAAAATATTTACTTTGCCAGTATAATTTTTTACAATCCCTACTTTTTTTGGTGCAATTGTTTGTACGTAAGTTTTTATCTCTTCGTACATTTCAGAATCATTAACCTGAATATTTGTAAATTCTTCAGTTAACAAATCTCTTAAAACGGTAGATGTTCTGTTCATCTCTCCCAAGACACGTTTAACAGGTGCAGAGCCTTTTAAAGACTTGTAAAGTTCTTCCCATTTAGACATTAAGTCACTCATGTCTTGGTCTAATTCAGCAACTTTACGGTCTTGAGCAACAGTTCTAATAATTACGCCAAAATTCTTAGGCTTAATACTAGAGATCAATCGCTTTAAACGTTCTTTTTCTGCTGGATCTTTAATTTTCTGAGAGATAGAAATTTTATCAGAAAAAGGAACCAAAACAATATATCTACCAGCTAAAGTTACTTCAGCACTCAAACGAGGTCCTTTAGTAGAAATAGGTTCTTTAGCAATTTGTACAGTTATTAGTTGATTAGCAGATACGACATCACTTATCTTCCCATTTTTATCTATGTCTTTCTCAATTTTATTATAAGAAAGGTTAGCAGCTTTTTGTGTTCCTTTAACTGTTCCCTCAAAGTACTTCTTCATCGATAAGTACTGAGGTCCTAAATCTAGGTAGTGTAAAAACGCATCTTTTTCATATCCTACATCTACAAATGCGGCATTTAAGCTTGGTATAACTTTCCGTACCTTACCAAGGTAAATATCTCCAACGCTAAAGTCTTTGTTAAGCTTTTCTTTATGAAGTTCAATTAATTTTTTGTCCTTCAATAAAGCAATATCGACTTCAGTTGGTTTGGAATTAATGATTAATTCAAAACTCACTTCTGATGTAATTAAATGTTAACTGAAAATTGCATGCTAAATTAGAAACAATAAAGCACAAAATAACAAGCTACTGTAGAACAATAGCTTGTTTAATACTGATTGAAATAACTAACTAAGTGTTATTTCTTCTTCTTGTGACGGTTCTTTCTCAAACGTTTTTTACGTTTGTGAGTTGAAATCTTATGTCTTTTTCTTTTTTTACCACTTGGCATAATAAATTGTTTTTAGATACTTATTTAACTTTAACCTTACTCTTTACTCCTTCTACAAACGTTTTAGCCGGTTTGAAAGCTGGAATGTTGTGTGCAGGTATTATAATTGTCGTGTTTTTTGAGATATTTCTACCTGTTTTTTCAGCTCTTTCTTTTACGATAAAACTTCCAAAACCTCTTAAATAAACATTATCTCCTCCTTCTAACGCCTCTTTGATCTCTTCCATAAAGGCTTCTACAGTTGCTTGGACAGCGATTTTTTCAACTCCTGTCTTATCTGCAATGCTTCCTACAATATCTGCTTTTGTCATTTAAACTACTGATTTAATATCTTTTTTTCCTAGTCCCTGATATTTCTTCTCAGGGGTCGCAAAGTTAGAAAATCTTTTTTAAACATTACAATATTATTTTATTATTTGTTAGAACTGATAGTTATTGAGTATTTTTAACCTATTGATTTTTGGTAATATAGGAATGGTATATGAGTTTTGGAGAGGAAATAATTACTTGGTACAATAAAAATAAAAGAGATTTACCATGGAGAAGAGTTAGTGACCCCTATAAAGTTTGGTTATCTGAGGTGTTGTTGCAACAAACACGAGTAGACCAAGGAACAAGTTATTATCTAAAATTTGTAGAAAATTTTCCAACAGTATGGGATTTAGCTAGCGCAACAGAAGAGCAGGTATTAAATCTATGGCAAGGATTAGGTTATTATTCTAGAGCAAGAAATTTACATTTCGCTGCACAACAAATTATCAAAGAATTTAATGGTGTTTTCCCTAACAGTTATAAAACTATTTTGACTTTAAAAGGTGTAGGAGATTATACAGCTTCTGCGATAGCCTCTATTTGTTTTGATGAAGAAGTAGCAGTTGTAGATGGTAATGTGTACCGTGTTTTGTCTCGCTATTTAGCCATAGATACGCCAATAGATACAACAGAAGGGAAGAAGTTGTTTAAAAAGTTAGCATCAGACTTTATTAAAGGTCATAATCCTAGTGAGTTTAATCAAGGAATGATGGAGTTGGGGGCATTAGTTTGTACTCCTAAAAAGCCCAATTGCGAAAACTGCCCCTTGTCTAATTCTTGTGAAAGTTTTGCGAAACAAACAATGTTAGATTTTCCTATTAAAGCAAAGAAAACCAAGCAACAACGAAAGTTTTTTAATTTCCTTGTAATTAATAATGAAAAGGAGGAGTACTACTTCGAGAAAAGAGAAGGAAAAGGAATTTGGCAAAATATGTATCAATTCCCATTGATTGAAACCCCAAAGGAATTAGGTGAGTTGTCTAGAACTGGGTTAACTGTTAATAAAGTAAGTTTGCCTGTAAAGCATGTCTTATCACATCAAATTATTTTTGCGAAGTTTTGGGAATGTTCTATTCAAACTAAAGAATTTAATCCTGAGTCAAATTGGGAGTTGTTTTCTGTTGAGCAATTAGAAGAGAAACCCTTACCTCGTTTAATTGAAAATTACATACCTAAATTAGTAAAATCATAAGAATGTTTTATCTTTGATTTTATCGAAATAGAAAATTAATATGGCTAGAAGTTTAAATAAGGTAATGCTAATCGGTAATCTGGGTAAAGATCCAGAGGTTAGACACATTGAAAATGGAGCAGCTGTTGCAAATTTCTCTATCGCAACTTCAGAACAATATAAGGATAGAAATACTGGTCAGATAATAACAAATACAGACTGGCATAATATTGTTATTTGGAGAGGGTTAGCTGAAGTAGCTGAAAAATACTTAAAAAAAGGAGATAAGGTTTATATTGAAGGAAAGTTAAGAAGTAGGAGTTATCAAGACCAACAAGGTATAACTAAATATATTACTGAAGTTGTTGCAGATGATATGGTAATGCTAGGTAATAAAAATACTACGGGTGAAAACTCCCAACAGCAACAACCGATTCAACCAACAAACGCTCCTATTGCTCAAAAGCCAGATCTTCCGTTAGACGAAGAAGATGATGATTTACCATTTTAATTTTTTGTAGAGTGGAAGGAGTCCAACAGTTCTCATTTAATTTTTTCTTGGCGGTTTTAAATCCAATGACAGGAGAAGTCTTTTCGGTTTTAATCTTAATGTTAGTTTTTATAGTTCTTTCTGGGTTGGTATCTGGATCCGAAGTTGCATTTTTTTCTATTAACCTAAAAGATAAAGCAGAGCTAGAAGAAGAGAGTGATGATAAACAAAGTCAACGTGTTTTGACTTTGTTAGAAAAACCTAAAAAACTATTAGCAACGATTTTAATTGCGAATAATTTTATTAATGTGGCAATAGTCATGTTTTCTACTTTTGTAATGGGGGAATTAATGAACGAAGAAGCGATTTCTCCCGCAGTGCAGTTTGCAATACAGGTAGTATTAGTCACTTTTATAATATTACTATTAGGAGAAGTTTTACCCAAAGTTTATGCTACACGTTATAAAGTTAAGTTAGCTAAGTTTATGTCTTCTGGTCTTTTTGGGACACAGTTTTTCGTCGGGGGATTAAGTAATTTATTGGTGGCTAGTACATTGATTATTGATAAAAAGATTAAGAAAAAGAGAGAAAATATTTCTGTTGATGATTTGGGGTATGCCTTAGATTTAACCGAAGATATATCGAATAATACGGAAGAAGAAAAGATTTTAAAAGGAATAGTAAAGTTTGGGCAAACTGATGTAAAGCAAATTATGAAGCCCCGAATGGACGTTGTTGCGATTGAAAATAATTTAACTTACAAAGAAGTACTCACTTCAGTCCAAGAAGGGAAATATTCTAGAATCCCTGTATATGAAGATACTTTTGATACTATAAAAGGTGTGCTTTACACTAAGGATTTGCTACCACATTTAAATGAAAAAGAAGGGTTTGATTGGACTAAACTGGTGCGTGAAGCGAAGTTTGTTCCTGAGAATAAAAAACTAGACGATTTATTAAAAGATTTTCAAGAACAGAAAAGACATATAGCAATTGTTGTAGATGAATATGGGGGTTCTTCAGGTATTGTAACATTAGAAGATATTCTTGAAGAAATTGTTGGGGAGATTACTGATGAGTTTGATGATGATGATATCGTTTTTTCTAAGTTAGATGATAATAATTATGTTTTTGAGGGTAAAACGTCCTTAATGGATATGTATCGTGTTTTAGAAATTGAAGGAGAGGAATTTGAGGAAGAGAAAGGAGAGGCAGATACAATTGCAGGTTTTTGTATTGAACAAGCAGGTAAGATTTTACTGAAGAACGAACGAGTTTCGTTTAAAAATTATGTTTTTGTAATAGAAGCTGCAGATAAGAGAAGGATTAAACAAGTAAAGTTAACGGTTAATAAAGTAGAAGAGAATGTGTAGGCTTTACATCTGTTTTATCGGAATGTTTATGCTGTTTGGCTGTAGAAATGAAGATCCTTTTCCGAAACCAAAAAGTTTTTTGCGTGTAGAATTTCCGGCTCACGAATACAAGCCATTTGAAGATAGTTGTAATTTTAGATTTGAAATTTCTAAACTTGCTAAAGTAATCAGTAAACCGAGTGGAGGACAAGAAGAATGTTTTAAAAATATTGTTTATCCCCAATATAGGGCGTCATTATATTGTACTTATGTTACATTAGATACCAATTTGTTTGAATATACTGAGTATTCGAGAAAATTAGCTTATGAACATACTATAAAAGCAAGTGGAATAGAAGAGCTAAATTTAAAAAACGAATCGAATAATGTTTACGGTACTAGTTTTGAAATCCGTGGGGATGTGGCTTGTAATTACCTTTTTTATTTAACCGATAGCAATTCGAATTATTTCGCAGGATCGCTTTATTTCGAAACTGTTCCTAACTACGATTCTTTACAACCAGTTTTAGATTATGTAATCGAAGACGTAGAGCATATGATTAATACTTTTGAGTGGAAGTAGGTGACGCCAAGTATTTTATTATAACCTTTTAATAATGAAAATCAAAAAATACTTAATTTTTGCCTCAATAATCTTGAGCTTTTCATGTTCTAGAAAAAGTATTTTTGATAAATGTGAAAATGGTAATGATAGGTATAAAAGATTGAATACTAAATCTTATCAATTTGAAGTTTCAAAATTTGTAAATACTATTTTTAAAAAAGATTCAAATAAAGAAAAACATATTAATGAGATAATTTATTCAACTTTACCAGCGAAGATTATGTGCTCATATCATAATTTAGATTCGAATTTAAATGAGCAAATTAAGCAATCCCTTGATGAGGTATATAAAAATGCGATTAAAGCATCTCGAGTCCTTGAGATATCTATAATTGATAAATCAAGAAATTTATATGGTGCTAGTTTTGAAATAGAAACCGACTAGTCGTTTAAATACATGTTTTATTTAACTGATAGCAGTTCAAATTATTTTGCTGGATCGCTTTATTTTGAGACTGTTCCTAACTATGATTCCTTACAGCCTGTACTTAATTATGTAATTGAAGACGTAGAGCATATGATTAATACTTTTGAGTGGAAATAATTTGAGTTTATCTATCAAGTTTTACAATATAAATTATCAAAGCTATTCAAAACGCATAAAAACCACTTTTTTCCGTTAATTTAGAAGTCTTGGTTCTCCAAAAATAGACTGTAATTCTGTTACGAGGTAAAAAAATATTGTTTTGTGGTTTTCTGTTGTGTTTGCTCGTTGTTTGCACACCAAGTTATGCGCAAAGTAATTTAAGAGTTCGCACAATTGCCACAACTGATTCTATTATTAAAATAGATACGCTAAGTATTGCCCCCCTTGGTTTTAAAATCTCGTCCAACAATAGTAGTTTTAGTTCAAATGATTATAGTATAGACTTTGCTAAAAGTAAGCTATATTGGAAATCTGATCGAGTTGATACATTAACATTAAAATACAGAACATTCGATTTTTCCTTCGAAAAAGAATACTTCAATAAAGACACAACGTTGTTGTTTAAACAAAATAGCCTAGTCAATAAACCTATTAAATATAGTTTAGAAAGCCCTAAAGAAGATTTGTTTGGGAGTAGGGGATTAAATAAATCAGGGAGTTTATCAAGGGGTGTGCTGTTTGGCTCGGCACAAGACGTTTCACTTAATTCCAACTTAAATTTACAACTTTCGGGTAAAATTTCAGAAGATATAGAGATTTTAGCTTCTATTTCAGACGATAATTTACCTATTCAACCGGAAGGTAATACACAACAACTCAATGATTTTGATCAAGTTTATATACAGCTTTTTAATCAGGACAATTGGAAGCTACAAGCTGGAGATTTTTGGTTGAAACGACCAAAGGGTTATTTTATAAATTACTACAAAAGAGCTCAGGGAGCCTCGTTTTCTAAAAAGTCAATTCTAAAAGGTAAAAGATACAATTTAGAACTAAATAATAAAGCGAGTGTTGCTATTTCTAAAGGGAAATTTTCTAGAAATGTAATTCAAGGAATAGAAGGAAATCAAGGGCCTTATCGATTAAGAGGTGCAGATAACGAACAGTTTATTATAATCTTAAGTGGTACGGAGTATGTCTATATAGATGGAAAGCAGTTAACCAGAGGAACAGAATATGACTATACTATAGATTACAATACAGCAGAAGTGACCTTTACTACGAATCAGATTATTACTAAAGACAAAAGAATAATTGTCGAGTTTCAATATTCTGATAAAAACTATGCACGTTCTATTGTAGAATCTACAAATGAATTTAAAGGAGAGAAAGCAACATGGTATTTAAATGTTTATTCCGAACAAGATGCTAAGAACCAACCATTACAACAGGATCTAACTGATTTGGAAAAAGGATACTTAAGTTCGATAGGAGATAATTTAGATGCTGCATTTTTTCCTAGTTTTGACTCTGTTGCTTTTAATTCTAATCAAGTATTATATAAGAAAATATATAGTTTAGTGTATTCCTATATTTATGTAAAATCTAATA
>CALDTD010000162.1 GCA_937924345.1 uncultured Flavobacteriales bacterium
GGATAGTAGACAGAGCTTTTGATAGTGGAGAAGATGTAACAGATGATTTTGATAATTACGAACTATATACAACAATTGATGGAGATGCGAGATTAGAAGCAGATTATAGTTTTGGTTCAGTACGTTTCGAATATGAAACAAACGGAACTTGGAGTTTTGAAGATAGTAAGGAAAATTTAAGTTTAGACTTCGAAAATGATGATGCCGACGAAAAGTATCAAATTTTGAAATTAACTGAAGACGAAATGCACTTAAGAGAAATAGGTGGAGATCTAGAGCTTCAATTAGAGACGAAGTAAAATAATTATCTCACATACAAATTAGCGATCTAAGTATAATGCATCGCACTTTTAGATAACGAAGGGCATTGGTAATATTACCAATGCCCTTCGTTATTTAAACAACTATACATTACATTTGAAAAAAAAGCAAATGAAAAAACTCTTTTTAAACAGACATACTGGTGTTTTTATATTTATAGTGGCAGGTTTTATACTTCTTTTTCTAAGTGTTGTTTACTTGTATTCAGAAACAGATATTAAATACGAAACAATTACTCATTATAAAGAAACAACTAAGAAGTTTGATCAATTGTTAAGCTCGTGTTACGAAATGGAAGCTACTGCCAGAGGTTATTCATTAACAAACGATATGTCTGTAGCTGATACCTATAACGAAGCAAAAAATAATTTAAAAAAATTAGTAATATCGATAGACTCTGTTAGATCAGTAAATGAATTAGAAACAGCCACAATACTAGAAATTCTTGTAAAAGAAAGAGTTGGACTCTTAGACTCTCAAATGACTATTATAGATTCTCTTGAAACTTTAAGCGAGACTGGAAAATTCTTAATTATAGAAGGAGATGTTGTAATGGATAAAATAAGAGCGAGTGTTTCTTCATTGAAACAAAACTTAACATCACGAATAAATGAAGAACAAAAAAGCTTAAGAGAATTAAAAAATAATACATTTACCTTTATCATACTCTCTGTATTATTTGCTTCTATTTTTATTATGATTTCTTATTACCGATTAGTTAGTTTAAGCGAGAGTCATGAGCAGCAAAAAATAGTTGCAGAAGAGCAAAAAATACTATTGGAAGAAGCCGAAAACATTTCTAATTGCGGAAGTTGGAAATGGGATTTAGTAACCAATGAAACTCCTTGTTCTAACGGAACGTATAAAATATTTGAAATTGACCCTAAAGTAGAAACAATAGACTTTGAAGTTTTTACTGATATTATTCATCCTGAAGATAGAGAAAGAATAGGCCAAGAAATTACAGATGGTGTAACCAAAGGTGTTTCTTATATGGTAGAACATAGAATAATTACAAGAGATAATAAAGAGAAAATTGTTCAATCAATTGGTAGACCCAAAATTGATGAAAACGGAGCAGTTACATATTTTGGTTCGATTAGAGATATAACATTATTAAAGGCTCAAGAATCAGAATTAGAAGAGCAAAAACAACTATTAGAGGAAGCAGAGAAAATATCTAGTTGCGGGAGTTGGAAGTGGGATTTAGAAACGAATGAAACAGTATGTTCCGAAGGAACGTATAAAATATTTGAAATTGATTCTAAAGAAGAGACAATAAACTTTGAAGTATTTACTGATATTGTTCACCCTAACGATAGAGAGCGTATTGGATCAGAACTTACTGAGGCAACAAGTAAAGGAGTTTCTTACGTGATAGAACATCGAATTATAACCAGGAAAAATAATTTAAAAGTTGTTCAATCAATCGGAAAACCTAAAACTGATGAAAAAGGAGTTCTAAGTTATTACGGTTCTATTAGAGATATTACATTATTAAAAGCTCAAGAAAACGAATTGATTAAACAAAATGAAGAGCTAATTACACTAAACGAAAATTTACAACAGTTTACCTACATTGCTTCTCATGATTTACAAGAACCGCTTCGTAAAATTCAAACCTTCGCAATGTTACTCAAAGAACAGTACGAAGAAGAAGCTCCAGGTCTTGAATATGTAAATAGAATGCAAAATGCATCGGAAAGAATGCGAAGCTTGATTTCTGATTTGCTTGATTTTTCTAGAGTTTCTAGAAACGTTGGAGAGGGAGAAAAGGTTAATTTAAATGGTGTTGTAAATGAAGTTCTAGAAAATTTTGACATTAGTAATATTGAATTTCAATTAGATGAGCTTCCAAGGAGTTATAGAGCACATAGAACACAAATGATTCAATTATTTCAAAACCTAATTTCAAATGCTATTAAGTTTAAGCAAGAAAAACAACAACAAAAATTAGCGATTAATTGTGAGGTTATTAATGAAAAGGTTGAAGGGATAGAAACGCGTACGTGTTACGAAATTTCTATAAAGGACAATGGTATTGGTTTCGATAGTTCTTATGCAGATAAAATTTTTGATATGTTTCAGCGTCTTCATAGCCGAAACGAATATCCAGGAACAGGAATTGGATTAGCTATTTGTAAAAAAATAGTCGAAAACCATGAGGGAGTTATAAAAGTAAATAGTAAATTAGGCCTTGGATCAGAATTTAAAATTTATTTACCAATAATAGAATAGATGAGTTATTTATTAATAGCCGAAGACGACGAGGACGATAGATTCTTAGCTAAAAAGGCATTTCGTGCAAGCGGAAGTAAAGTTCCTATTGAGTTTGCTAAGGATGGTGAAGAGTTAATTGATAAACTAGAGGAGAGTGTCGAGAAAGGTGAAAAAATGCCAGATCTTATCTTATTGGATTTAAATATGCCAAAAAAAGATGGTAGACAGTGCTTGGCAGAGATTAAGCAAAGTCCTGCTTTAAAGAAAATACCAGTAATTGTTTTTACTACATCGAAACTTCCAGAAGATATAGATAAAACCTATGATTTAGGTACAAGTAGTTATATAAATAAGCCCGTAGAGTTTAAAGAACTAATTAATATTTTTTCTTTACTTACTAAATATTGGTTCAAAACAGTTCAGTTACCAGTCGCGAGTTGAAAGATTCAGTAAATATATTGTTAATTGAGGATGACGAAGATGATTTCTTTATTCTAAATCAGCGCCTTTCTAAAATCTCATACTTCCAGTGTAATGTAAACTGGATTACAAACTTAGAAGCATTAACCAAGATTAAAATAAGTGAAATAGATATTTGTATTGCAGATTATTATTTAGGTAAGTCTACAGCAATCGATACCTTATCATTTTTTAAATCTAATTATATCAATATTCCGACTATTGTTTTAACAGGAATGGACAATAGAGAGAAGGATATTGAAGTAATGAATGCTGGAGCGATTGATTATTTAAGTAAAGAAAATGTAACTACTAATAAGTTGGAAAGGGCTATTCGATATGGGATCTCACAAAATAATATTCTTAATCAGTTTAAAATAGAACGCAATAAATTTCAAAAATTATTTGAACTAAATAAAGATTTGATTATCATTTTAGATCGTGACTTTAAGATTAACGATGTAAATAAACAGGCTCTATCTGTTTTAGGCATGCCTAGCAAAAAAGATTTGATTGAAAAAAACATAGGAGATTTTATTGTTCAGCCCAATATGTTTGATGTGCTTAAAAAGCAAATAGACATAGAAAACAATGAGATTGAGTTAGTTTTTTTTAATTCGATTAAAATTTCAGCATTTCTGTCTCTAACAGAAATCTTTGATAATAATAACATTACAGAATGCTATCAAATAATAATAAAAGATATTACAGAGGAAACAAAAGCTAAAAAGCGAATTAGAAATATCGAAAAAATAAATTTTAGTGGAAAAATGGCGCAAACACTAGCGCATGAAATTAGAAACCCGCTCACAAATATTAATCTTTCAGTCTCATTTTTAAAATCTTTTATTAAGGATGAGGATCATTATTTAGATATGGTTCAAAAGAATGCCAACAAGATTAATGATATAACCACTCAATTTCTAAATAGTACTAAGGCTGAAGAGCTAAAGGCCGAATTTGTATCATTGCAAACTATAATTAATGAGGCGATAGAGTTGTGTATAGATAGAATAAACCTTAAAGAAATAGAACTCTATACAGATACTTCGTCTATCGAAGGAGTAAAAGTTATGGCAGATTTTCAAAAGCTGTCTATATCAATTTCTAATCTAATTTTAAATGCAACTGAAGCATTAGAAGATATTGAAGCCCCAAAGATCAATATTTTTACAGAAGTAAAAGAAAATAAAATTATACTTTCTATTGAGGACAATGGAATAGGAATAAGTGAAGATAAAATTAAAACAATCTTTGAACCCTTTGCAACTGATAAAAAATCAGGGGTAGGTGTAGGTTTGTCTTCTGTTTATAATATTATTGCCTTACACAACTGGGATATAGATGTAGACTCTGAATTAAATGTAGGTACAACTTTCTATATAACATTAACTCCAAATTAACAATCTAGTTCGTATTGATCTATTTTATTGTATAGTGTTTTACGGTCTATCTCTAGCATTTTTGCGGCTTTAGATTTATTGTATTTTGCTTTTAATAGTGCAGCAATAATCGCTTTTCGTTCGGCTTGTTCAACTATTTCTTTTAGTGAACATTCGGTACCTGATCTTACAAAATCATCTGTGTTTGGTTGAGGAAAACAAATTTCTGTAGGAATATGATCTTTTTCTATAGAAGTATTATCGCATATAAGTACTGCCCGTTTCATAATATTTTGTAACTCTCTGATATTGCCTGGAAAGCCATAATCTTTAAAAATACTTAAGACTTCTTTACTAACAGATTTTACATTTTTATCTAATTCGCTATTTGCTTTTTTAAGAAAAAAGTTAGCAAACTCTTTGATGTCAGACTTTCGGTTTCTTAGTGGAAATAAATCGATTCTAAATTCATTTAATCTAAAGTACAAGTCTTCTCTAAACTCTCCTCTATCGGCTTTAATTTTTAAATCTTCGTTTGTTGCTACAACAATACGAACATCCACATTCTTATCTTTTTCTGATCCAAGTGGTTTAATTTTTCTTTCTTGAAGAACACGCAAAAGTTTTATCTGGTTTTCGTAATTTAAGTTCCCAATTTCATCTAAGAAGAGAGTACCTTTATTCGCAAGCTCAAATACCCCTTTTTTATCATTTAAAGCTCCTGTAAACGCCCCTTTTTTATGCCCAAATAGTTCACTAGAAGCGAGTTCGTTTGGTAAAGCACCGCAGTCTAACGATATAAAAGGCTCTTTGTTTCGCTTACTTTCGTTGTGTATACGCTGCGCCGTTACTTCTTTACCAGTTCCACTTTCACCAATAATCATTACGGTCATATTAGTTGGAGAAACTAGCTTTGTTAGCTTACTTATATGTTTAGCATTCTCTCCAGTTCCAATTACAAAATTATCTTTTTTAGGTTTTAAATCTTCCTTCTGTGGTTTATCTGAGGTAGTAATTACTACATTAGATTTTAAAGCATTAGATATTGTATTTAATATTTCGTCTGGTATAATAGGTTTAGTGACATATTCAAAAGCTCCTTTTTTTATAGATTTTACAGCTAAACCTACATCAGAATACCCAGTAATGATTACAATTTTAGTAAGTGGTGAAATTGACCTTATCTGTTCGATCATTGTTAAACCATCATGGTCTGGCAATCTAAAGTCACAAAGTATAAGATCAAATTTATTTTCTTTTACTTTTCTTAAACCTTCACTTCCTGTTGATGCTGTATCTACTTCATATCCTTTTCTTCCCAAAAAAGAGTTTAAGAGTTTGCATGTATCTATATTATCGTCTACAATTAATATACTAGCCATAATTTAGTTATCTTAAATTGTAAATCTACTTGAATTTAAGTTTCAATCGTTGTTAAAATGTGTTATAACTACTCAGGGTGTTGATATTCTACACGCTTTTACATTTGTAATTTTTTTTTTGGCATACATATATTTTCTTTAGTTATTTGATAAATAGTATTTTATGTTTTTTTTATGGTGTTTTATGTTTTAGGGAACAGTAATAGCAATATTACAAATCAAATAAATAATTAAAACTAAATATTATGAAAACGTTAAAACAAATTTCAATTTTTACATTTGCAGCTTTATTAGGATTATCAAGTTGTAAAAAAGAGGAAGAGCCAGAACAACAAGTAGTTTCTCCAGACACAAGTAATCAACAATCTTCTATGAAGGTTAGAATGACAGATAATCCTGGTAACTTTAAAGCCTTAGATGTAGAAATTACGAGTGTATCTGCATTTAACTCTACAACTAACGAATGGATAGAATTAGAAGGAGACGCACAAACTGTATCTGTACTAGAGTTAACAAATGGAGATGAGCAAGAGATTGCATCTGAAACTAATATAGACGCTGGTTTGTATACTATGATTAAGATAGATTTTTCTCAAAATAATAAATTAACATTAAACTCAACTGCATCAGCAGGTTTATTAGGTTCTGTAATAAATGTAAGTGTAAACGCAGGTTCAACAACTACAGTTAATGAGTCTGTTATAGTTAATATAAACCAAGAGGTTAGTTCAAACACAAGTGCTAGCTTATTATTAGATTTTAACGTTGTAAACTCAGTAATGCAAGATAGTAATGATGAATTCTTTTTAGATCCATCTATAACATTAATAGAAGATGAGGAAACAGGAGTTATGGGGTCTATCGAGAATGATACTCGTGCCGCAATTACTTTCCAATCTACAACTAGTTCTTCAACAAGCTTTTCAGGATTTACAAACGAAGATGGAGAGTTTATGTTAAGAGGAATGATTGATGGAGAATATACAGTAACTATAAATCCAGATCAAGACGAAGATAGTTCTTTAAATGCTTCATACAATGTTTCTAACGTAACAGTTGTTGATGGTAGAATAACAAATATGGGAGAATTAGATTTACAATAAAATACTGTAAATACTAAATAAACTTAAAAGGTAATGTTTTAATAAGCATTACCTTTTTTTCGTTCTACAAAACGACTACTTTTAACCACAAATATTTGAATAAATGAAGGAGAGTAAAATTAAAAAGTTAATGTATTTAGTAGTTACTACTTGGGGAGTATTATTGCTACTTTTTTATGGGGCAAATATCATTTTCCCTTTTTTATTTTCTTTTTTTAGTTCATTGGTTCTTTTACCCATTGTAACGATTTTAGAAAAATGGGGAATTAATCGTCTATTTAGTGCTTTAATTGTTGTTTTAACAATTACTCTTACATTTCTTGTAGTTACTTATTATGTTGGTATAGAAGGATTCCATTTAGTAGAAAATTTTACCACAGAAGAGGCTGAAGGGGAGTCAAAAATGAGACAAGTTTTAGATGATACCACAGAACGAATAAGTAATAATTTATCTATTAGTGATAAGCAAATTAAAACAGGTATTAAGTCAATTTTGTCTTCTTCTAAAGGCGTACTTTTATATATATTTAATAGTATGACTAACATGTTAGCCTTTCTATCTATTATGCCAATTTATCTGTTTTTTATGCTTTATTATCGTTCTAATTTAATACACTTTATGAAGTCAATACCTGGGAATGAATCTAATAAAGTAAAGGTTGAGGTTGTTAGAAAAATAAAAAAAATGACTCAAAAATACTTACAAGGATTAGTTTTTGTAATTATGGTAGTATCAGTATTAAACTCTATTAGCTTATTGGCTTTTGGACTAGATTATGCCATTTTTATAGGGTTTGTAACAGGGGTAATGACCATAATACCTTACATAGGGATTTTCTTTGGAGCTTTAATTCCTGTTATTTTAGCCTTAGTTACAAAAGATGCTATTTTTTATCCGATTGGTATATTCTGTTCTTATTTATTTGTTCAATTTATAGAGGGTAATTTTATAACTCCAAAAATAGTTGGCGAATCTATTAACTTAAATCCTCTAGTAATTATTTTAGGAATGATAGTCTTTGGTGCAGTTGGTGGTATAATAGGGATGATAGTTTGTATTCCATCGTTAGCAAGCTTCAAAATTATATTAGATCACTCAAGTAGGTTTAAGCATTTCTCTATATTAATGAGTCATAAAATTAAATAGTTTTAAGATAGGGCTCTACATTGTGTAGAGTAATTACTCATATATTTTAGGTAGCTATATATTAAATAGTTGTAAAACAGGTTTTTGTGTTTTTGGTTCAGTATTTACAATACATAAATCAAATTAATTATTAAACTTAAAAATATATATCATGAGTAATTTACTTTATTTAATCGCAGTTATTTTATTAATCGGGTGGGCAGTAGGATTTTTTGGATTTAGCCTTGGTTACTTTATTCACGTATTATTAGTATTCGCAGTTATTTCAATACTATTTAGAATAATTGGAGGAACAAGAAGAGTATAACAAAAAATAGCTACACAATTTATATAAGCTATCAAATCAAACCACACACAAAGTGTAGAATATTTACTCGATTTTTTAAACACTGATTAATTATTCACTCTCTTTATCAACGACTTAAGGTTTTGGCTTGATATTCTCAATACCTTAAACAACAACAATTTACAAAAAAATACAAAAACAATGAAAGATGCATATAATAAATTAATTGAGAAGGTAATGGGTTGGGTAGATTCATTTATATTAATGTTACCAAACTTAGCGGTGGCAATCTTAGTAATGATTATTACTGTTTTTGTATCGAAAGGAGTAAAAAAAGTATTTACCAAAATCGTAAATAAATTTACCAATAACGAAGCGGTTGTTAAACTCGCATCAAGTACATTAACAGTTATTACATTTATACTAGGTTTTTTTGTAGCACTTTCAGTATTAGAGTTAGATAAAGCAGTTACATCACTATTAGCCGGAGCTGGAGTTGTTGGTTTAGCAATAGGTTTAGCTTTTCAAGAGCCCATATTAAACGTTTTCTCAGGAATTGTAATGTCTGTAAGAGAGCCATTTAAAATAGGAGACGTTATAAAATCAAACGGATATTTTGGAACAATCGAAAAGATTTCACTTCGCTCAACAAAATTAAAGAAGTTTAGTGGTGAAGACGTAGTTATACCAAATAAACTCGTAGTTCAAAATCCTATCGAAAACTATACTATGACCAATTTTAGAAGAGTAGAAATTAAGTGTGGAGTTGGATATGGTGATGATTTAGAACTGGTTGAACGAGTAGCTATAAAAGCTATAGAACAAGATGTAGATTATGATGACAGTAAGCCAGTAGAGTTATTTTTTGAAGAATTTGGTTCTAGTTCAATAAACTTTGAATTGAGATTCTGGTTAAATATGTCTGAGCAAAAGAACTATTTAAATTTTAAAAGTAAAGCGATAAAAGCATTGAAAAAACATTTTGATGAAAATGATATTTCCATACCATTCCCAATTAGAACGTTAGAGGTTGATAAACAATCATTAAAAAGTATTTCGAATCAATTTGAATTAGCAGAATAAATACTAACAAAAAAATATAATTATGGAGACCATATTAGAACAAAAAGTACATAAAAAATTAGGCTTCGAACATTTAGAAGCTGTAGAAATAGTAAACAAATTAGATGTTTTACTGTGTAACTATCAAATCTTTTTTCATAAGCTACAAAATTACCATTGGAATGTAGTAGGGGGTGAGTTTTTTGACTTACACCACGTTACACAAGAAATGTACGAAAAAGGATTAAAAAATATAGATGAAATAGCTGAACGTATTAGAGTATTTGGTAAAACACCAGAATACAGATTATCGGAATATTCAAAAAAATCTGAGATCGAAGAAACGACTCACGAACTTAGTTCAGAGTACATGACGCTAAACCTAATTAGTGATATAGGCACGTTGACATCGTTTATCATAGAAACAAGTCATACTGCTCAAGATAACGGAGATTTAGGTACAGTCTATATGATGAATAAACTAATAAAAGAGTTTGAAACTTACCACTGGCAATTAAGCTCATGGACTAATAAAAAGTATAACTCATAAATAAAAAATAAAGAAATGGAAGATAAGACAAAAAATATATTAATTGCAGCAGGATCAGGAATAGCGGTTGGAGCAGTATTAGGGATATTATTTGCCCCAGCAAGTGGAAAAGAAACAAGAAAAAACATTGCCACTAAGGCAAACTCTGCAAAAGAAGCAATTGTTGAAAAAGCAACAGAAGCAAAAGAAGCAATTGTTGAAAATAAAGAAATGATTGCAGAAAGCATTGTTGGTCTAAAAGGAAATGTTAAAAGTCTATTTAAAGATTCTAAAGACTTAACTAAGGAGCAATTAGAACAAAAAATAAAAGAATTAGAAGAAATTTTAAAGTCTGCCTAATTCTTAGTCAACAGAAAAATGAGAGAAATTATTGAACACATTAAAGCTATTGCTGAATCAAAAACTAGATTAGTAAAATTTGAATTAGTTGATAATGGAGCTAAACTTACGTCAAACTTTGTTTTCACTTTAATATTAGTTTTTGGCTTGTTCTTAATTACAGTTCTTTTAGCTATAGTTTTATTAATCGGTACAGCTACTATATTTAATAGCTATCTAATTGGTTCAGTTATAACTTTTTTCACTTTTACTGTTGCACTATCCATCTGCTATTTCCTGTTAGGAAATAAAATTAAACAATCAATAACCAATAAAGTTTACCAAGAGGTTTTGGATGAAAACATAGACAGTAGTCAAAAGTTTGAAGCCATAAAAAAAATAGAAGACTTAAAGGTAAAGTACCACGAGGGTCAAACATTAAATAAGATAGACGTAATGTTGGCAGACATACACAGCGCTACGCTTACAGCTAATGCTCTTGCAAGCTTATTAAAAGCCAAAAATGAAAATGACAGTATTTAAAAATCAATTATCAGAAATCGTAAACATCAACACAGATAGTTACAAAGGGTACGAATCGGCAGCTAAGAATTTAAGCGATACAGATTTACAAACTATGTTTAATCGGTTTTCTCAGCAACGCAAGTTGTTTATAGAAGAATTAAAACAAGATATAAGAGACTATGGAATTGTAGTAAATCCAGAGGGAAGCTACGCAGGTTTCTTTCACAGAACGTGGCTATCTACAAAAGCAGCTTTTAGTTTCGATACTATAGATTCAGTTATAGATTCTAGTATTACAGGAGAACAAAAAGCGGTTGAAGTTTATACAAGTGTTTTAAAATCTGAAGATATACCAGGAAACTTGAAGATTAAATTAAATAACCAATTGAGCCTAATTAAAGGAGCAATTAATCAATTAAGAAAAGTAGAAGTTTTAGAAGTTAAATAATTTTTTCTACTAATTTATTATGACTTAAAAGCATTCGAGTGATGCTAACCGATACAATGTGTTAGGTGCGTATCCTGAATATATTTTTTGTTCGTAATGCGATTCAAGGTACGATTACAGTCACTCGAATCATATTAAACCCGTAAGCTTTTGTTTGCGGGTTTTTTGGTTTGAAGTTTGATTAAAAGATTAAATGAAAATGTTTATTTTTTTGTTCTTTATCAGTTCAAGTTTATTTGGTCAGAAGTTAGATACTGTCTATGCATATTGTGATATATGTGCTGGAGGTTCAGCTTTTCAGTTTTATCCTAAGCGATCTCATGTAGTAGAATCTAATTTCAAAAATAGAAGAATATTCATAGATTCAATAAGAGGTAGGAATAACATTTCTACAGCTATATTAAAGTATCATAAAGAGTATTATTTTAAAGGCTTTGGTCAAGATAGTACTTTAAGAGTAGAAGGAGTATTTTTTGATAGTTACCCAAGTCGAAATATCATTGAATATGACGAATTTGGAGATACTTTAAGTTATGGTGATTATAAAATTGTTAAACGCAATAGACCTAAATCAATTTTAAAAGGACGTAAATTTGGGAATAGAACAGTTGTGAAATGGAAGAGTTATTATTATTGTTTCAAAGATGGAAATTGGAAATCTATTGATCGAAAGAATA
>CALDTD010000163.1 GCA_937924345.1 uncultured Flavobacteriales bacterium
AATAAGAAAAGAAATATAAAGTAATATTAAAACAATATTACCAGTAAACCCCCATTCTTCAGACCACGAACAAAAGATAAAATCGGTGCTTTGTTCAGGTACGTGTTTATACTTTTCGTTACTTAAAGTGCCTTTTAAAAATCCTTTGCCGGAAAATTCTCCAGATCCTATAGCTGATAATGCTTGGTAGATGTTATATCCTGCTCCTTTTCTATCTTCTTTTACACCAAACATAATTTGAAATCGAGATCGGTGCCTAGTTTTAAAAACATGATCGTAGCTCCAGTTTATGGTTAGAACAATAAGTATAGCACCAATTGTACTAATAATTATAGGGGCATAATAAGACTTTTGATACCTTGGTAGTACAAACATTCTTACAAAAAATAATGCTAAGCCTCCAATTAAAAACAGAGCAATAGAGAAGGTATAATTATTAGAGTAGAAGTCACTACTCCGAGCAATTTCTTTATATCTAGATGGGGAATATGTGCCCTGAGCAATCAATTCATTTATTTTAGCTGAGTTTACCTCTGCTGTTTCAAAAGAAGCGATGTAAATACCCAAAACACTTATAACTAAACCTAATAATGCAACAAGTAAAATATTGCCCGATAAGCCTTCTCTATACATTACAAAAATAAAAGAGAAGAAAACTAAAAGTGTCCCTGCGTCTGGTTGTAATAAAATTAATCCACCAGGTATGGCTAAGATCATTAAGACTGTAGTCTTGGTCCTAAAATCTTGCAACTTTACGTTAATTCTACTCATGTAATACGAGATCGCCATTGCAGAGGCAAACTTTGCAAATTCAGAAGGTTGAAGCGTAAAACTTCCCAATTTAAACCACGATCTAGCACCATTTATTGGTGGCATAACTAATACGACCATTAGCATTAATACAATAACGCCGTAGGTTAAGTATGATGATTTTTTTATGAGGGTGCTATCCATCAACAATATGATTCCTCCTACTGTAGAAGAGGCTATAATCCAAAACAGTTGTTTACCGTAGGGTTTCGTCCAGGTGTAAATAGCAGGGTAATTTTCATCGTAGCTAGATCCATAAATGGTCAATAATCCCATAAATACTAATGCAAAATACATTAGCAATAAGGTGAGATCAACTTTTTTGAATATGTTTTGTTCTCTAGCCATTTTTAATGCTTAAAATCAGAATCTTTAGTTAAAATAATAGCATCTAAAATGCGTTTTTCCTTCTGTTTGCCTTTTTCGGATAGTTTACCTTTTAAGTATTTTTCAATCATTACACTGGCAATTGGTGCAGCCCATCTACCACCCCAAGTTCCATACTCTACATAAACGGCGATTGCAATTTTCGGATCTTTTTTAGGAGCAAAAGCGATAAATACAGAGTGATCATTATATTTAATTACTTCTTTCACACCCATATCATTTTTACGAATGGTTTTATTTTCTACAGTTCCTGTTTTTCCGCAAACAGCAATGCTATCTACCTGTGCTTGTCTGGCTGTACCACTTAAAACTACCTGCTCCATTGCATCTTGAACTGGAGAGAAATAACTAGAATCCACTACAGTAAAGTGCTTTTGCTTAAAAATTGATTTTTTATCGCCATTTTCTCCTATTCGTTTTACTAAGTGTGGGGTATAGTAGTAGCCTTTATTTGCAATTATGGCGGCTAAATTTGCCATTTGTAAGGGAGATACTCCAATTTCCCCTTCACCAATACTGTTAGAGTAAATCGTACTAAATGCCCAACGCTCTTTTCCATACCATTTATCATAAAAGTTAGTGTCGGGTATATTTCCTTTTTTTACACCAGGTATATCTGAGTTAAATTTTACACCCAAACCAAAACTGGTTACAGCATTTCGCCACTTTGTTAAGCCAATTCTACTGTCTTTAAAAATAGAGTTAGATTCGCCACGCATAATTAACCGTTTATAGACTTGATAGAAATAAGGATTGCAAGAGTGTTTTATGGCAATTCTAACATTAGAAGGAGATTCGTGATTATGACAACCAATTAGGGCTTTATTACAAGCAAAACCAGAATTTTCTGTAATTACACCTTGTTGCATTGCAATTAACGCTTGTACGAGCTTAAAAATTGAACCAGGTCGATAATTAGAATTATAAACCCCTCTGTTTAACAAAGGTTTTAAAGAGTCATTTTTACTTAATGAAGACCAGGTTTTAGCAAATTCTCTTCCTACCAGTCCTCTTGGCGAATAGGTTGGAGCGGAAACCATCGAAAGTATTTCACCCGAAGCTGGTTCTATAGCGACAATACAACCAATTTTATTTTGCATGAGTTGCTCTCCATATTTTTGAAGGTTGAGGTCAATGCTGCTATATATTTTTTTTCCCTCTTGGGCATAGTTTTCGTTCAGTGCCTTAGCTTCATTTCCTAGCCGATCTTTTAAGTACTCTAGTGTTCCACGCTTTCCACGTAATTCTTTTTCGTATGTTCGTTCTAATCCTGTAATACCAATATAATCGTCCATTAGATAATATGAGCTATCTTTTTTCTGATCTTTTTTGTATTGTTCAGCACTTATCTTCCTAATGTAGCCAAATATATGTCCTCCAATATCGTGTGGATAACCACGCTGCGTATTTTTCTTTGTTTCAAAACCTTTG
>CALDTD010000164.1 GCA_937924345.1 uncultured Flavobacteriales bacterium
AACCCTATCCCAGAATAATCTCCGTGCGGGATATGCATATCTTCGGGAAAATCATATGTAAATGTATTAGTATTATCAAAATCAACTAAATTATACCCTTCAACTACAATACTGTCTCCGTCAGTCTTGTAAAGCACAAAATCAGAGACTAAATATTGTAATTTAGTGATACTATGCTCTGTTCCTTTGTCATTTGTATATTTAATCGCATTAAAATCTGAAGGCAATACAGAAGTTGTCCCATATTTATGTTCCATTCTTATTTTCACATGACTTCCATCATGATTATGTTCTTCTTCTTCAAGTTTACAAGTACCATCATCTTTTTTTGCATTTGCATCATAATTTGTAGCTTCTGGGTTTGTACACCCTTTTTTCTTACACGATGAAAATCCAAAGGCTAATGATAATCCTAAAATTCCTATAGCTATTATTCTTGTATTTTTCATAATTTATTTTTTTAAAAATTGTAATTTAAACCAACTGTAGTTCTGTTGATTGTAAAAAGCTGCGTGTCTCCATTTAGTTTATTGGAAAACACTTTTTGATATTGAGCAGTTAAACTCCAATTTCCTTTATATAACTTAAAACCTATATTTCCGAAAAAAGTTGCCCCACCAGAGTCATTTATAATCGAATATTCGTAATCTTTTTCAAAATGCTCTATATAACCTCCAACATAAGGCATTAAAACAATTCTTTTAAAATTCTTTATGTAAAAAGTATTTAGACTTAAGTTCAATGTATTTCCATATCTAAAATTGTTTTTATTGTAAGTATTAAACTTTACATTCAAATTAGACGAAAAACCAAGCTGTTTAAATCTGGCCGAGTAAGTTGCTAAGAATAAAAAATCCCAACTTCCTGTTCCTGGTTGTAAATCTATATTTGGCTCCCCAAAAGGATAGCGTTTTTCTATACTTCCAGCTGGAACTTTTATCCCCCCTCCTATTTCAAAACGATGCACTATTTCTGGAGTAGAATCATTACTAAACTTAGAGTTGTAGACTTGGTATGTTTGCATTACAATGGGATCTCCAATACCACGCACTCTGTATTTAGCAAGTCCATCAATTTGTTGTGTATTGTCTATAAAAGGAAGCGTAAAAACCGTTCTCCACTTTTGTCCGAAATAATAAGTGCCTCTTACTTCGTAGGTTCTATAAAAATCTTCTATTTTTTTATTTACTAATTCTTCTATATTTTCTCCACCATGTTTCAAATAAACTTGCCCAAGACTATTATAAGTCCCTATCATATAACGTGTGTGATGATAAACACCAATTGAACTTCTATAATCGTTTGGTGATATATTTATAAACACATTACAATTATCGCATGCTAAAGAGGGAAACGATAGAAGTAAAAGTAAAACAATAATAATTTGTTTCATTTACTAACTAATGTAGCAACTAAAGTTGCTAATTTATAACTAATTAATTTGTTGCTCTTTAAAAACAACAGGCGTTAACTACTTACAAAACATGGTGGTTTAAACGGTAAATCTAAAAACGTTTGTGTAATATTTTGATTTAATTCTAATACAGCCAACAATTTAGGTTCTAAAGTAAAACTTAATCGATAATTATTTTGCTGAAAAAAAGAAAAAATTAAAACTGCAATAGAAGTGATTTCTTCTCGACTTTCATTCTTTACCTTATCAACAACAACAGCTTTTAATTCCTTTGCTAAATGGCATTTTCCATTACACTTTAATATTGGTTCTGACTTATTTTCACAGTACTTTTCTGTGTAATCAGCTACATCTATAGTGTAATGAATAAAAATAGCGTTTTGAACGATAACAGACAGAAATAGTGTTATCGAGAAAAAAAATGATAAACCGTATTTAGTTACTTTTTCCAAACATTACAAAGATACAAAATGAATCACTGTTGCAATTAGAATCTAATCTTTATTTTCTCTTTCCAGAAAACATCTTGCACTACCCCAAGTTGGATTAACTTCGTCTCTGTAATCATCTTCAATAACATAACATTTGGTTCGCGCATCTTCTTCACTGTCGTAAATTGGATAATTGTACTCTTTCTCTTTATATAAAGCTCCTTTATCTACACGGCAACTACAAGTAAACAACTCTTCATATTCGCTCTTTATGCAACTAGAGAAGATAAACTGAATAAACACAAAAACTAAAACAGTATTGAATAATTTCATGCTTCGACAATTAGCAAAAATCGAACCGAATTTGGGTTTAAAACAATAGAGGTTATCAAGTTGGTCTTTTAAATTAAATCAAATAATACCGTCCAAAAAATAGTTTTTAAACACAGCATTAAACCTTTTTATTTACTTTTTTAATTTTAAAAATTATTAATTTGAATATCGATGTAATACCAAAAAAGGTTCCTGTTAGTATGTTTATAATTGCAATGCAGTACATTAACTCTGCTTTTAATTTTTTTATTTCGTTATCAGAGCAATAATCAATGATTAATCCATTTTTAATCCAAAGGTAAAGCCCGAAACCTATTACTAATAAACTTATTAATCCAGTAAGCAAGGCATTATTATCTTTATTAAATATATTGATTCTAATTAATTCACATAGAATAAACAAAATCATAAAAGAAGATATCAATATTTCAAGTATGTAATTCAAACTAAACCTATTTATTTATATAACTAACATTTTTCTTTAATAAAAAACTAGCTATTACCTCCCACCAACTTCTTAATCTCGTTTAGCTTCATTAATGCTTCTACTGGTGTTAAAGTGTTAATATCAATATTTATGATCTCTTCTTTTACTTGTTGCA
>CALDTD010000165.1 GCA_937924345.1 uncultured Flavobacteriales bacterium
TATTGAAATGATTTATCAAAAAGCTCATCTTTTAACATCAACATTTAGTACTTTAGGGTTTAAAATTGGGGAAAAAATAACTTCGGATATGTGTGTTTTTTATAATCAAAAGCAAAACGAGGATTTAAAAGGTTTGGCCAAGAAGTTAATTGTCTATTTGGAGAATGCATTGTCTAAAATTAAAAAATTGTAAGAATTATGAATTTTTTATTGAAGAGTATTCTTATTGTTGAAGATGATTTGATTTTTGCTAAATCTTTAGAGAACCAATTCAAAGAGGTTGCAAAAGAAGTTTTTATAGTAAAAAGTTCTGAAAATGGAACCTATTATTTAAACAAAGAAAAACCAGAAATAATTTTTTTAGATAATCTTTTGCCTGGAATTAATGGTGTAGACGTTATAAAATTATATATTGATAAGTGTCCAGAAGCCCTTATTGTGTTAATGTCTCGATCTTTTACCGTTAATGACATTCTTAAAGCTTTAGATAAAGGAGTTAGTTATATTTTGAGAAAAGATGAATTTTTTAAAGATTCATTAGTTCCGATATTAAATGATATTAAAAAGAAAGAAGATATTTCTTTTAATGAAAAAATTTTTAAGTATCTAAAATGGTTTAATTCGGAAGAAGAGAAAGGAAAAGTCAAAACCATAGCTATTATTGAGGATGAAGAAATATTTTCCTTAAGTCTAGTTTTTTTGCTAAACCAAATTTCTTTGGGACAGCAAGTCAAAATAAAAACTTTTGATTCAAAAAAGAGTTACTTGTCTTACAAAGAGTCAAATATTTTTGATTTAGTTTTCCTCGATTATTATTTGCCTGATGCTAATGGTAAAGAGATGATGGATTTAGTAAAGTCAAATTCGCCAAATGCAAAGTTTATTTTACTTACAGTTCAAAAAAATCCTAATATAATTTTAGACTTAAATTTAAAGGGATTAAAACACTATATTATAAAAGATAAAAATTGGAAGTCTAACTGCTTACATGTGTTAAACAGAATGGGTTTATTTGGAGTAAGATAGATAACAAAAATGGCTGAAGTTGAGTTAAAATATTTTAGTTATACCTTTCGACTTCACTTTCTAATTTTAGTACTTTACTATTGTCTTCTTGTTCAATATAGATAGATGGCTTTATTTTCTTTATTACCGTTTCTAGTTATTTCTTTTCCATTTATTTGTTTGGTTATCGATTTTTCATAAATGTCTATAACTTTTCCTGTAGCAACACCATTTCCCCATTTCCATTTTACTTTAGTACCTTGTCTAATCATATTATTTATAATTTTTTGCTTAAGTTTTTATTTTCTTTAATAACTTTAAAACTATTGTTATAGCAATCAAAATTGCACAAATTATTGCGGTATATACTATTACTTCAATCTTGTCACAATGCCTTATAGCAATTGCAATTAGCGCCCAGATTATTACTCCTCCAACTTCTATCTGCTTTCTAATTACAACTAAGAAGATTCCTAATAAAGTCGCCAAAATAATTGTTATTTGTGTCCAAAGTATTTCCGAAATACTGCTTTCAAAATTAATATACTTGAGATAAGTAGAGATGTTTGCAATTGTAGCTACACAAATCCATCCCATATATAAACCAATTGGTACCTTTACTAGTGTAGTAAGCTTTTTGGAGGTATTAGATTGTTTTACATTACTCCTGGTTGATGTAAGAGTTAATAAAATAAGAATGGAAATCATAGCCAAAACTGAAAAACCGATTTTCATATTTATCCAGCACCAAAGCCATATTCCATTAAATAAATGTGTTGCAATTAATGTTGGAGTTGATTCTATTATAAATCGGCTATTTCTCTCTTTGAATGCGCAAAACAACATGTAAGCAGCAACGATTATTAAACCTACATAAATAATACCCCAAATAGCAAAAGCATAACCTGCAGGTGTAAATAGGTTGTTTAACTTATCACTAATATCACCAACAGTTTTACCATTAATTTTTCCTGTATTTATATAATAGTTCCAATAAATTAAAATTGATAAGACTGATGCATGGATAATTGCCAATACTTTAGCTTTCATGTTTTTTATTTTTTCTAAAGTACTTATTTTAAAGCCTAGTCAATTATCTTTGTTATTAAAGAAAGTTAAAAGTATGAGTATAAAAGATGGAACACTACGAGAGTATATTAATGTTGGTTCTGAAGTCGAAATCGTTCAAAAGCATCATCAAAGATCTGGAGAATTAACCCACGGTTTTGTAGAGAAACTCTTAACCAAATCCCCTAAACATACGCACGGTATTAAAGTTAGACTAGAAACAGGTGAGGTAGGTAGAGTAAAGAAGGTTTTTGAAGAAGAATAATCTAAACAATTATACCGTCTTTCATCGTTAATTTTCGATCTGCCATCTCAGCCAATTCCTCGTTATGCGTAACGATTACGAATGTTTGATTAAATTCTTCTCGAAGATCAAAAAAAAGTTTGTGAAGTTCTTTAGCATTTTTAGAATCTAAATTTCCACTTGGTTCATCTGCTAATATTAATAATGGATCATTAATTAGTGCCCTAGCCACACTAACTCTTTGTTGTTCTCCACCAGAAAGTTGACTAGGTTTATGGTTTTCTCTATCACTAAGCCCTAGTTTTTTAAGGAGTTTCTTTCCTTTTTCGAGCGTTTCTTTTTTATTTTTATTACCAATATAAGCAGGTAAACAAACGTTTTCTAATGCTGTAAATTCTGGTAATAAATGGTGAAATTGGAAAATAAAACCAATGTTATTATTTCTAAAGTTTGCTAGCTCTTTTTTCTTTAATTTACTAATTAATTTATCGTCAAAATAAAGTTCTCCAGAAGTAGGTAAATCTAGTGTGCCTAAAATTTGCAAAAAAGTTGTTTTACCAGCACCTGATGAACCAACAATTGAAACAATTTCTCCTTTTTTTATTTCTAAGTCAACACCCTTTAAGACTTTTAATCCAGAAAATTCTTTCTTTATATTATTGGTTTTAATCATTAAGTTAAAAGTAATATTATTAAACGAGAATTGCCAAAACTAAATAAACCTTATTCTATTTTTTCAACTAATTCTAAAATCTTACTCTTTAAGTTGGTCTTACGGGTAAATGGAATTAAATTAAATTGATTTGGGTCAAGTCTTGTTAACTTATTTTGTTTTACATACCCGATATTATATTTTTCTTTGTAAAGTCTAGCTAAATATTCTTGTTCTGTTTGTCCTGGAGTAGGTATAAAAAATACAGGTTTTTGTAGTACCCCTAAATCCATTATTGTTGAATATCCTGGTCGAGAGATGACTCTTTCAGTAATATTTATAAGCTCGTAAAAATTGGAGCTATCTAAATGAGAGTAATAATCGATATTTTTGTTTGATGAATTTTTATTTAACAAAGGTTGACCTCCTAAAATAGCACATTTTTTATTTTGATGTTCGAATAAATTAATAATTATCTTTTCAAAAGTTGTTCGTTGTGGTTCTGGCCCAGAAATAATAGCAAGATAGGCATATTCGTTTGTTGTTGTTAAACAAGGGGTTTCAAAACGGGAAATAGGAGAGAGGTAATGATAGTTTGTTTCGGTTTTTCCGTGACTTAATTTTCCAGCTAAAGCAGAATCATTGTTTTCATAGTCGGGTATCCAACATTGAACAAAATTATCTATATACTTTTTGTGTAGCTTAAATAATAGTTTATCTATCCCTAAAGGAGCTTGTATGTTTATCTGATGAGTAATATAGATACTAGGTGTTGATATGTTATAAAGACCAAACCTATTATCAGAGATTACTAAGTCAATATTATGTTCCTTAACTATTTTCGATAAATTTCTATTCTCATTTTTTATAGCGAGTAAAACTTTAGGAATTTGCAATGCCATTTTGAGCGCCATCTTATTACTATTTGGATACTCTATATTGTAACCATCAAAATGGAGGTATGTTATTCGCGATACTTCTTTATCCAATATTTTTTTCTGAACTTGATTTACCCCAAGATATAAATTAGCACCTAATTCTTGTAATGCTTTAATTATTGATATACACCTTGTAGTGTGCCCTAATCCCCAGTCTAAAGGGCTAATAAAGATATTTTTATTTCTTACATCCATAAAAAAAAGCCACAATAAAAAATTATTATGACTTGATTATAAAATTATGAGAGATTTATATTTCCTCCTTTAATTCATAGTAAATTTTGAGTTGTGTACCTCCTTCAATAATTACAATTTCTCCAGTATTTGCTTTTCCAATGGGGTTAAATGTTCCACCAGCTATAAAATCGTCTGCAGTCCCAATATCAGCATCATACAATTCCCATTCATAGTTCTTATTCAAAAGTTTTATAGACTCTGGTGCAGCCCATACAGCTGGCACATCATGGTCTTGGTCTTCTTTCGTCGAACTTTCGAATAGCCAATCTGAAGAACCTTGCTCTTTTATTCTTAACTCTAAGTCTGCATTTGTTGAAACTACAGGGTCCCAATTAGTAGAGCCATCTTTTTCTGGGTGATAACTTATTTCATACCTTTCAGTAAAAGCATATCTACAACTCTGGTTATCGTAGTCTACGGTATCATTATAAAAAGGAGAATCTATGTCTAAACAACCACCAGCTTTTGTAGCTCTTGCATTATTAGGATCTTCAACTTTTCTACAAGAAATAGTAATAATGGCTGGTATTAAAATGTAAATAAATTTAAACCTCATAACAAATCTTTATTGTAAATTATAATAGATTTTTAATTGACTTCCTTCGTTTGTTGTTACTACAACTCCATTGTTTGCTAAAGAGATAGGGTTAAAACTTCCGCTACTAATATAATCGTCTGCATTAGTAGTTTCTTGATCGTATAATTCCCACTCGTATGTTTTATTTAATAGTTTTAACGGCGAAGGTGCTGTCCACTGTGCAGGAGAATTGTGCTCCTGATTATCTGCAATTGAGCTTTCAAAACTCCAGCTGCTAGCTCCTTGTTCTTTAACTCTTAAAATTAAATCAGCATTCGTAGAAGATCCAAAACCAAAATCCCAAACGCTACCTGAAGGAGTTTTTTCTGGGTGATAAGTTATTTCATATCTAGTAACTCTTGCATAGGTGCAATTTCCAT
>CALDTD010000166.1 GCA_937924345.1 uncultured Flavobacteriales bacterium
GATATTTCTAGAGAGAATTTAAGATATCTTAAATTGTTTAAATAATATAGATGAATAGAATAATGAAAACAAACATATTAATATTAAGTGTAATATTTGCTTTTGGTATTGTTAATGCACAAAAGACTCCGAAAGAAATAAAAGGAGATAAATACTTTTCAAACTTTGCTTTTACTTCAGCAATAGAAAAGTATACAGCTGTAGATAATTTAACATCGGAAGGTCAACGAAAGTTAGCAGAGAGTTATAAAAATACAAATCAGATTGAATCTAGTTCTGAAGTATATGCTTCGTTTATAGAAGGTCCAAATGTTACAAGCGAAGATTATTTTAACTATGCAAGTGTACTAAGGTTAGAGGGTAAATATAAAGAGAGTGATTTATGGATGAAAAAATTTCAATCAAAATCTCCTAATGATAGTAGAGCAAATAATTTTGTTGAAAATGCAGCAAGGCTAAATGACATTCAAATAGATAAAGGGAGGCATAAAATCATTGAGCTAGAAGTAAACTCAGAGCAGCAAGATTTTAGTCCTGCTTATTATGGAGAGAATCAAGTTGTGTTTGCGAGTAGTAGAGAAGGGGTGAAAAGTATAAAAAGAAGCTATAGTTGGAATAACTTACCTTTTTTGGACATGTATTCTGCTACTATAGATTCTACAAGATTAATAGAGCCAATAAAGTTGTCAAATAAAAAGAAGTTAAATGATAGAATGCACGAAGGTCCAGCTAGTTTTAATAAAGCTGGGGATTTTATGGCTTTTACTAGGAATAACTATGAAGGAGAATCTGAAGATGGAGCGATTAAGTTGAAGATATTTTTTGCAAAGAAAATCGACGAAGAATGGAAAGAGGTAGTTCCTTTTAAATTAAATAGTTCAGAGTACTCTGTAGGTCATCCTAGTTTAACTGCAGATGGAAATACAATGTATTTTTCGAGTGATATGCCTGGAGGTAAAGGAGGTGTTGATATCTATAGAATTAAGAAGAATGATTCAGGAGAATGGGGAACTGCTGTAAACCTAGGCAGTGAAGTCAATACAGCAGGGAACGAAGTCTTTCCATTTTACCAAGAATCAAAAAGAGCCTTGTTTTTTGCAAGTAATGGTCACCTAGGTTTAGGAGGTTTAGATTTATTTGTATCGAAAGAACAAGCAAACGGAGAATATAAACAAGTTATAAATGTTGGAGCTCCTTTAAACACAAAGTCTGATGATTTTGGTTTGATTATTAACAATGAAATGAAAGAAGGTTATTTCTCTAGTAATAGAATTGGAGGTAAGGGAGATGATGATATTTATGCTTTTGAATTGTTGAAACCATATAAGTTTAGCAAATATGTGTTTGGTAAGGTTACAGATGAAGACGGTAATCCAATTTCTGAAGCGTTAGTTAAAGTTGTAGATAAAAACGGTAAATTTATATTTAAAAAAATAACATCTGAGAATGGTAATTTTGATTTTGATTTTGACGAAGATGTCGATTTTGATATTATAGTGAATAAGGATAAATATGTACCCTTAGAGAAAAAACTTTCTTCTGATGATAAAGAGTTGTTAGGTGGCTTAAAATTGGTGTTAGAAAAAGAATCAGAGAACACTTTATTTGGTGAAGTGAAAGACCTTGAAGGTAATCTTTTGTCTAACGCTGAAGTAAGTGTTTATAATAAAGAAGGTAAATTCTTATTTAAGCATTTAACGGGTGAAAATGGGGCGTTTAAGTTTGAAATGGACGATAACGAAGATTACAATATTATTGTTAATAAATCTGGATATCTTAGTTCGGAAAGAGCTGTTAGTAAGGAAGCTAGTAAACGTGACATAGATTTTTCTTTAGAAAAAGGATCAAATACTGATGCTTCAGTAATGTTAGTTATAAATGCTATAAATTTTGATTTAGATCAATCGGCAATACGTTCAGATGCTAAAGTAGAACTAGATAAAATTGTTGAGTTAATGAATAAGTATCCAGCAATGAAGATTGAGTTAGGTTCTCATACAGATTGTAGAGCTACAAAGGCCTATAATAAGAGGCTCTCGGATAGAAGAGCAAAGGCATCTGCTAAATACATAAAGTCTAAGATATCAAATCCAGGTCGTATTTATGGAAAAGGATATGGAGAAGAAAGACTCTTAAATGGTTGCGCTTGCGAGGGAGACGTTGAGTCTACATGTTCAGAAAAAGAGCATGAAAGAAACAGAAGGACAGAGTTTAGAATTATTTCTTTAGGAGATTCAAATTTTAAAGTAAAGAACAATAGTCCTCAGTCTTTTGATAAGTAGAAGTAGCTTAATTGAAATAATATAGAAAAGCCACTTACAGTTATTGTAAGTGGCTTTTTGTTTGGTGTGTGTTAGGGTTTAATATTATTTTCTTGGAATCCAAAACTCTTCTTTAGCGTTTAACTCTTGGGTTAATTTTCTAGAAAGTACAAAAAGATAGTCAGAAAGTCGATTGACATATTTAATCACAAGTTCGTCTACATTAGCAGATTGAGAAAGTTCAATAATTAAGCGTTCGCATCTTCTACAGACAGTTCTTGCAATATGACAGTATGAAACAATATCATTTCCTCCAGGAAGCGTAAAATGTGTCATCTGAGGAAGACTTTTGTCCATTCCGTCTATAGAAGCTTCCAAAAACTCAATATCTGAAGATTGAATTTTTGGTAATTTTAATTTTGGTTTATCTGGGTCCGCAGCCAATTGTGCTCCAAGTGTAAAAATACGATCTTGAATCTCGATTAAAATTTTAATATGATTTTCTTCAATTTTTTGACCTCTAATTAACCCAATCCAAGCATTCAATTCGTCGCTTGTTCCGTAAGCATCTATTCTAACGTTAGATTTTAAAACACGTTTCCCACCAAATAATGATGTTTCTCCTTTGTCTCCAGTTTTGGTATATACTTTCATTTGCTTTTGATTTAAGTTGGTAAGGTTAAAAAATAAAA
>CALDTD010000167.1 GCA_937924345.1 uncultured Flavobacteriales bacterium
CGAAAAATAGACCTGTGCGGTTTCATTTTGGTGCACCTGTTTGGTCAGATAAAAATTATAAAGGAACACTATATCCTGAAAAAACTCCGATAAAAAATTTTCTAAAAGCTTACAGTCAACAATTTTCGAGTATAGAAGTTAATGCTACACGGTATGGAACTCCTAAACAAACGACTTTGGAAAAATGGGTAAACGAAACTCCAGAAGACTTTAAGTTTTCAATGAAGTTTCCGCAAGTGATTACCCACAGGAAAAATATTTTAGACGATAATGCGAAGCTACAATTAGATCGTTTTTTAGTTGCTTTAGATTTTATTGGGAATAAAAATGGAGTCGCCTTTGCTGTAATGGCAAATTACTTTAGACCAGATCAATTTAAAACGTTAGAGACTTTTCTTCAATCATTGCCTAAAGATTTAGATTTTGCTTTAGAATTGCGTGCGCCCGAATGGTTTGAGTCGAATACACTACAAAGTGAATGGCATCAGCTATTTAAAGAAAATAATGTAATTCCAGTATTAACAGACACACCAGGTCGAAGAGATGTAATGCACTTTAATCTTATAAATCAGCATTTGTTCGTTCGTTTTGTTGGCGGTGCAAATTCAAATATAGATCAAGAGCGTATTCAAAATTGGGCTAAACAATTCGTTTTATTAATCAATAAAGGAATTACAGATATTTGGTTTTATGCCCATGTTTCTGGAGAAACAAGACAAGAAGTAGTGCCATTTTTTAATCAATTAATAATGGCTACAAATAAAATAGGAGGATTTAAAGTTCCTCAATTAATTGATTATACTCAACTAAAATTAATTTAGAAAAATAGGCATGTGAAAAACATGAAGAAGCGGGTTGGGATTATCCGTTTTCTTTATTTTTTCTAAAATTTGATGTATTAAAACATCTAAGTCAGAGTCAAAAGATTGAACAAGTTGGTCTTTGATTTTAAGTAACGACCAAAAACTACTAATAAAAGCTATTTTTTCTATTCTAGACATAATAGTGTGTTTTAGGTTACACTATTATAACGTAAAAACTATGCCAAAGTTGTCTTAAATTTTAAACTAGCTTTTACACTTTTCATCTGGTCTAGCTCCACAAACACTACAAGAAGCTTCACTACCATTATTTAAAACAGGACTACTATTAGCACAAGTTCCTGCAAATTCACCATCTTTTTTTGCCCAAATTTTTATTGCAATTCCAGCAACGCCAAGACCTAGTAAAACGATTGAAAGTAAAATTAATTTAAGCATAACTTTATTGATTTAAATTACATACGTAAAAATACAAATTTTAACTGAGAATAGATTACCAAATACTTCAATGAAATATTATACTAAAAATGTAAATGAAATAAATATATTTGCATTTCATAAATCTAAACGAATAACACAATGATATCTGGATTATTAAAAGGTAAAAGAGGAATTATATTTGGCGCGCTTAACGAAATGTCTATCGCTTGGAAAGTTGCAGAACAAGCTCATGAGCAAGGAGCAGAATTTGTATTAACAAATGCACCAATTGCAATGCGAATGGGAGAGATTAATAAGTTAGCAGAAGCTACAAATTCTCAAATTATTCCTGCAGATGCAACAAAAGTTGAAGATTTAGAGAACTTAATTTTAAAAGCGCAAGAAATTTTAGGCGGAAAAATCGATTTTATTCTTCATTCTATTGGAATGTCGCCTAACGTTAGAAAAAAGAAACATTATACCGATTTAAATTACGAATGGTATAAAACAAGTATGGATGTCTCTGCAACTTCTTTACACAAAACATTAGCCGTAGCAATGAAACATGATGCGATTAGCGAATGGGGGTCAGTTGTAGCATTAACTTACATTGCAGCTCAGCGAATTTTTCCAGATTATAATGACATGGCAGATGCTAAATCGTTATTAGAATCAATTTCAAGAAGTTTTGGTTATCACTATGGGTTAAAAAAGAAAGTTAGAGTAAATACTATTTCTCAATCTCCAACTGTAACTACGGCAGGAAGTGGAGTTTCTGGTTTCGACCAATTTATTAATTATTCGGATAGTATGAGTCCATTAGGAAATGCTAGTGCAGTTGACTGTGCTAACTATTGCGTTTCTATGTTCTCTGATTTAACGAAATATGTAACGATGCAAAATTTATTTCACGATGGAGGTTTCTCAGCAACAGGAGTAACTACAAAAGTGATGGATAAATTTTAATACAAATAATTTACCGATTAAATTAGGCTAGCTTTTTTAAGTTAGCCTTTTTTGTTTTAGTGTAGGTATAAAATGCGATAAGGGTATCGATTAAATTTTTAAAAATTAGAAAAAAGTTAATTATAGTCTTTTTTTAGCAAATAAGCATTAATCTACTTTCTCCACTTTTTTCTTTTGGAGCCCTATGAATACAAGGTGAAACTTTACTTTTAGGATGGTCGGTTGCTATTTTCCATAAATGTCCATTTCCTAAATTAATGATTTCTGCTTGGTTTGAAGCTTCGTAATGTAAATCAAAAAAATATTCGTTTAAAAATGATTCAAATTCTTTGTTGTCTTTTCCTCCAAATAATTTTAAAAGCTCTTTTCTTATTTTAGGAATTATAACTTTTTGTTTTGCTTGATTATTAGGTAAAATTTCACTTGCTTCTCCAAAATAAGTACAAAGAAAAGTGTCTATAGGAATAGGGGATTGGTCAACATGAAATGAATATACATCCGTAGGGAAAAAGCTATCGTCTTTATCGTAGTTTTTAATAATGTTTAGTACTGGTGAGGCGCCATAACTCGATAACTTTTTATGGTCATTCAATATTATTGTACGAGCTAGTTGACCTTGTTGACTTAATTTTAAGCCGTTTAGTTCTTCTAGACACAACTCTTTGAGGTTGTTACTTTGTTCAACTTTATTAACTATTTCAGAAAAATCACCGGTAAGCTTTCGACTCCAGCAGACAGCATTTTTTTTTCTTGTGAAAGGCGTTTCAATTAGCGCCTTAAAACTGGAGACTTCTTCAACTAGCTCTTTAAAAATATTGGATTCCTTATTTTTTATCATATTGGTTTTCTTCTTTTTTTAGTTTAAAAAGATCTTCAACTAGATTCTTTAAAGAATTCTATTTTGGATTCATAGTCTTTTCAATTGAATGTGAATATATTGAATTCTATCAGCTTTCTGCATGAAGTTGAATCAATTTGTTTCGTCTTAATAGAAAGTTAGTCATATATTGTTTTAGAAATAAACTATCTACTAGTTTTCCTAATATACCTAATGGTGATTCATAGTTAAATTCGTCAATCATTATAGTTACTCCATTATCTTCAGTAAAGATATGTTTATGGTGGATTGACTTGAATATTCCTTTTTCCATTTCATCAGTA
>CALDTD010000168.1 GCA_937924345.1 uncultured Flavobacteriales bacterium
TTCCAATCTATATGTTTTGTTGATTCTCCTTTATTGTACAAACGATGCTCTGCAAATTCTACACTAAAACCATGATAAGGACTTTTGTGTAACCCAGTAATAAACCCCTCTACTGCTTGTTTAGCTAGAATTTCTAGACTTCCAAACTCTCTTGCTTTTTTATGGTTGATTACCGCTGACATACTAATTAATTTAAATTCTTTTATTCAAAATATAATTACTCACTCTTTCAATCAATAGGTTAAATATAATATTTTTACCTCTTACTATAATGCAATTGTACAACTCCACTCTCGAAAGACTTACTAGATTGTAATTCAATATCTATTTTATTAATTCCTCCTTTAAATAAAGGTTTTCCATCTCCTAAAATAATTGGCATTACAGAAATAATATACTCATCTATTAAACTATCTTTCATCAAAAGTTGAACAACCTCTCCACCTCCATCACAATAAATATTCTTCCCTTTTTTACTTTTTAAATCATTTATAAAACTAGGAATATCTCCACTGAAAAAAGTAACACCGTTCTCAGATTCTTTTGGTGTTCTGGTTAAAACATAACAATCTTTAGCAGATGCTTGAGGAAGCTTACCACCAGTTAAATTTAAAATAACATCATATGTTTTTCTTCCCACTATATAAGTATCTATAGTTTCATTAAAGTCGGAATAACCATAATCTTCGCCTTCTTTTTCTGCAATTGACAACCAAGACAAATCATCGTCATTTGTAGCAATAAAACCGTCTAGACTCATACTAATATACAATACTAATTTGCTACTATCCATTGGTTTTCGTTTTTGCTAATTCAGTCATTATAATTGTTAACCCTAATCGAATTTTATAATAAGGAATTTTTTCTTCTAAATAATCGAAATACGGCTTTAAAGCATTCGTGGTTTTAATCTTTAAAAATGCTTCTCGGATTTTTTGCACCTCATTATCATTGACATAAATAGACAAGTCAATATTCTTACCATCAGCATATAATTTAGCCAAATGAGAAAAAATAGTCGTCATGCTCAATTCTCGTTCTTCTGCAATTTGTTCTGGAGAAATACCTTGTTGGTAAAACCGATAAGTAACCTCAAAAGTACTTAGTTTACTGTCGTTATGCTTTTTAATCAAGTCTAAAAATGGCTTGGCATAACGTTCGACTTTAATTTCATTTATCCCCTGTATAGTTAACAAATCATTTTCAGATGTTGGCAATTCAGCGGCAATTTGTTGTAAAGTTGCGTCATGAAAGATAATATATGCAGGAACGCCTTCTTTCTTTGCTATTGAAGCTCTTAACTTTCTTAATTCTTCAAAAAACTGTTCTTGTTTAGTTAACTTTTTAGCTCTACTTTTCTTCTCTTTACTTTTTATTACTCGATCAACAGCTTGGGTAATTTTTACTTTTCTATTTCGAAACAAAACTTCGTTACCAAAATTGGTAATCTTTAACTTAAAACTTTCGTCGTAAGCTATTTCCATTACCCCGATATTAATTAATTGGTTTGTGTAATGTTGCCAGTCTTTAAAAGACAAATCCTGACCAACACCATAGGTTTTAATATTTTGATAACCTTTACTATACAATTCTTGATTTGCAGAACCTCTTAGTATATTAATCATCATATTTACCCCAATATTTTCATTTGTCCTTCGAACAGCTGAAAGGGCTTTTTGAGCCAATACAGTTCCATCTAAAAACTGAGGAGGATTTTTACAAACATCACAATTACCACAATCTTCTTTCAAATCTTCGCTAAAATAAGCTAGTAAAATTTTTCTTCTACATGAAGTAGCTTCTGCATAATTTAGCATGCGCTGTAACTTCTCTGTATAGATTGGAGATTGTTCGCTTCCTGAGGCAAAACGCTTTAAGACCATTAGGTCTTTTAAGTTAAAGTACATTCGGGTAGTACTCGGTAATCCGTCTCTCCCTGCACGTCCAATCTCTTGGTAGTACCCTTCAATATTCTTTGGTAAGTTATTATGTATAACCCAACGCACATTTGACTTGTCTATACCCATTCCAAAAGCAATCGTTGCTGTAATTATAGACAAATCGTCTGTAATAAAATCTTCTTGTATTCTTGCCCTAGTATCAGCCGATAAGCCTGCATGATAAGCCTGAGCATCTATATGATTATTCCTTAACTCTTTTGCTATTTCTTCGGTCTGTTTTCGGCTTAAACAATAAATAATACCCGATTGATTTGGTCTATTTTCTATAAACTGAACAATCTCTTTTATCTTTTTATTTTTAGGAACATTGGCTCTTACTTCTAAACTTAAGTTACTTCGGTTAAAAGAAGAAAGATAAACAACAGCCCTTCTTAGCCCTAATTGTTTAACAATATCTTTTCTTGTACTCTTGTCTGCTGTTGCTGTAAGTGCAATAAATGGAATTGTACTAAACTGTTTTCTAACATTACTCAATTGTGTATATTCCGGTCTAAAATCGTGTCCCCACATTGATACGCAGTGCGCTTCGTCTACAGCAAACATAGAAACTTGAACATCTTTTAGCCAAGTATTTGTAATTGTAAAAAGTTTTTCTGGCGAAACATAAAGTAATTTTATTTCTCCATCAATAGCACTATTAATAACTTGCCGTTCTTGAACAGGATCTAAAGAACTATTAAAATATGCCGCTTTTATTCCATTAGCACGCAAACTTTCCACTTGATCCTTCATTAAAGAAATAAGTGGTGAAATTACAATAGCAACACCTTCAAATAATAAAGCTGGAATTTGAAAACAGATAGATTTACCACCACCTGTTGGCATTAAAACTAAAGTGTCTTTTTTATTAAGAACGTTAGTAATAATTTCTTCTTGCTGAGGCCTAAATGTAGAATATCCAAAATGCTTTTGAAGTACTTCCTGTGCTTTTGATAACATAACTATTGATGGGGAGCATTTTATTATTTAGAAAAACAGTTTGCTTAGATTCTCAAGATATAGTTAAAAGATACTAAATAATACTTCTGTAAATTAAAACAACCTTATTCGGCC
>CALDTD010000169.1 GCA_937924345.1 uncultured Flavobacteriales bacterium
TTTTGGAGCAGAAAAATATGCTAAAGAATACAATTTACCAATTGTTTACTTTGTTTTAGAAAAAGAAAAAAGAGGTTATTACAGTGGCACTATGAAATTAATTACTGCAACCCCTAAAGAAACTAAATACGGTGAAATAACAAATGCTATTAATAAAGCATTAGAAAAAGATATAATTAAAGCTCCTGAATATTGGTTATGGTCTCACAAAAGGTGGAAACACAAGCGTCCAAACGATGTTAAACTTAATTAAACTCGAGAAGTTTAAACACACTCTACAACTGTTATTTTAATTTTAGATGCATCTTTTTTTCTAAGGCTTAAACTATAACCTGCGACATCTATAGCTATTGGATCACCTAATGGTGCAGTTGCTTTTAGCTTAACCTCTTCACCTATTACACACCCCATTTCCATTAAACGCAATGAAAGTCTGCCTTCTTCAATTTCTTGAATAATTCCTAATTCATTTTTCTTAATTTCTGACAAAGGTTTAACGTTCATTACATCTTTATTTTTACACCATAAAGATAACTTATTTACCTCGTAATCAAATCAAAAATGATTGGTAGAGCTATTTAATTTTGAAATTTTCTTCAGTTAAAATCAATCCTTAAATTTTAACAACTAGTAATCTTCACTATAGAACGTTTATGAACATAAAAGCCAATAATAATTGGTATTTTTGCAAAAGATAAAAACTTTAAAGTATGGAGCGTATATTTAATACACTAGTTTCTACCCGGATGATGTCCTTTTTACTCTTAGCAATGGCTGTTTCTATTGGAGTGGCCACCTTTGTAGAAAATAGCTACGATACCATTACTGCTAAATTAGTTATTTACAATGCTAAATGGTTTTCTTTAATCATGATTTTACTGGTTGTAAATTTCGTTGGAAACATCAAGCGCTATCGTTTATTGAGAAAGGAAAAACTAACTATTTTATTTATTCACATTGGTTTTATTGTAACCTTATTTGGAGCTGGCGTTACCCGATTTATCGGTTTTGAAGGAATTATGCCTATTAAAGAAAAAGAAGATGAGAATATAATGTTTAGTGGAGAACCTTATTTACAAGTCTATGTAACTGATCAAGTAAAACAATTTAAGTCTGATCAACAACTTTATTTTACAGAGCTTTACAGTGATGAAGATCGTTTTCTTTTTACTAATTACTTTAACATCCCTGTAGATTACCCAAATAAAGGACATTTTGATATTTCTTACAAAGGCTATATTAAAAATGCAGAAGAAGTCATTTTAGAAGATCAAGAAAATGGTAAAAACCTTTTAGAACTTGTAGTGGCAGGTGGTAATGGAAGAGAAACACATTACATTGGTGAAGGAGAAATTAAAACAATTGGTTCTGTAAAAATTGCCTATAACAACAATAGCGAAACCGATGCTATAAAAATTAATGACCTTGCTGAAAAACTAACTATAATTACTCCTTATCAAATACAACGGACTCAAATGCCAGCAATGACTGCTGACACCATTTTTACAGATACAGTACAAGAGTTTAAGCCAATGCATTTACATAATGTTCTGGGAACTCAGTTTGTGTTCAAAAAACAATTTAAAAATGCAACTAGAGAGTTAAAACAAAGTGAAGATGATAAAGCAGGGAACTTAGATGCACTTTTGTTAACTTTAGATTACCAAGGTAAGAAAAGAGATATTACTGTAATGGGAGGGCCAGGAAGAACACCAAATTTCACACGCTTTAGAGAAGGAGACTTACTCTTTAATATTGCTTATGGCGCAAAACCAATTAATTTACCTTTTTCTATTTATTTAGATGATTTTATACTTGATCGCTACCCAGGTTCTAACAGCCCTTCTTCTTACAAAAGTATAGTTACCCTAAATGATAGTATTGCGAATGTTCATAATACACAAGAAATATTTATGAATAATGTAATGGACTATAAAGGGTATCGTTTTTTTCAATCGTCTTATGAACCAGATGAGTCTGGAACTATCCTTTCTGTGAACAATGATTATTGGGGAACTTTGATCACTTACATCGGATATACTATTTTAACAATCAGCTTTTTATTAAGTCTATTTAACCGTTCCTCTCGATTTGTAGAGTTAAGAAAACGTATGACAAAAATTAGAACTAAAAGAAAAACAGCTTTACTTACTGCAATTATTGGACTCTTAACATTTACTGGAATTTCGCAAGTAAAATCGGTTGATGTTATTCCTTTAGATAAAGCCAATGAATTTGGTGAATTATTAGTTCAAACAAGAGAAGGAAGAATACAACCTGTGCATACGCTGGCTTACGATGTTTTACATAAAGTTGCAAAGTTAAATAACATAGAAATTGATGGTAAAACTTATACTGCAATGCAAGTTTATTTGGATATGCATATTCACCCTAAGTTTTGGGCAAATCAACCTTTAATAAAAATTAGAAGTAGTACAGGAGTAAAAGAGGTTCTTGGGATTGAAGGCTCTCGAGCAACTTTAATGGATTTTTATGACAAGGAAAATAAATATAAAATACTAAATCAAGTACAAGAAAGTAGAAGAAAAAAACCTGTTGAACAATCAGTGTTTGATAAAGAGTTAATTAAAGTAGATGAGCGATTTAATATTGCAATGCAAGTAATTGAATCTGGTTTCCTTTCTATTTTCCCTTTAAAAGGTGACCCTAATGATAAATGGGTGAGTCCACAAGACTCAATTGCTTATACGTTAATTGTAGATGAAGAAATGCCATTCTTAAATTATCCTTTGCTTTTAGGGATGTATATGGATTCCCTTTCAAATTCTATTACGCAAAACAACTACACAACTACCGATGGGATATTAAAAAAATTAAAAGAATTTCAGATGAATGCTGCTAACCCTTCTATCCTTCCTTCGCAAACAGCAGTTGAATTAGAAATGTACTATAACGATAAAGATATCTTTGGTAATCTAAAAAATTACTATGCTTTAGTTGGTTTATTGCTTTTAATAACTGCAATGGTTTTCAACCTATCTTCTAAATCACCAAAATGGTTAAACTACGTCAATAACTTTCTGGCAGCAATTATTATTCTACTTTTCCTTTACCACACTTA
>CALDTD010000170.1 GCA_937924345.1 uncultured Flavobacteriales bacterium
GATTAAGTGTAACTCAAAACTATCAAGTTCTCGAATACTTAGAAAAAGTAAAAGTCTACGAAGCAAATCAAACACCTTATATTAACTACACTATCCCTGAAAAAGAATGGCAAAAAAATGTGTTACACTTTGGAGGAGGAACAGACAGTCTAGAGCAAGCTCAGTTAAATTCAATTTTAAATCAGTTTAAAACAACTATAGAAGATACTTTGTTTGGAGGGATAGTAAAGTCTTACACAAAAGACCCAACTTCTTCAGTAATTAACTCAGACGATTTTTTTAATGTTCAGCAAGATTTAGAGGAAGGAGTTTCATTGATTACTTTTTTTGGGCATGCTTCTAATGGTGGTGGATTTAGTCAAAATATAGATAGTCCAAATAATTGGAATAATGATGGTAAATACCCCTTAGTAATAGGGTTAGGTTGTTACACTGGTGATGTTCATCAGCCGGATACAAATAGCTATTCCGAGCAATTACTTCGTCCTCAAAACGAAGGAGCAATAGCTTTTATCTCTACTGTAAAGTTAGGTTTTGTAACTTATATTGGTAATTATACTAACTTTTTATATAAAGATTTTGCTAAGGGGAATTATGAAGCTACAATTGGAGAACAAATGAAAAATACAGTAGATACCTTATCAGAAATTGTTGGGCTAGCTAATTGGGACGTAATTCAAGAAAATAACTTTAATGGAATGGCGTTACAAGGTGATCCAGCATTAAAAATAAACAGGCACGAAGCTCCAGAAATTGTATTAGATGAAGACCGTGTTTGGAGTGTACCTTCTCAAATAGATTTGTCGGTTGATACATTTGATTTGTACGTAGTAACAACTAATATTGGTGCTGCTTTTGCAGATTCATTTAGTTTGGAAGTTATTCGTTCTTTTCCAAATGGTGTAGATTCGGTTTATTCAAAGATTGTTTCAGGTTTACTGAATAGAGATACAACAATTTTTAGGTTACCAACTTATCATAATATAGCAGTAGGGGCAAATAACTATACTATTAGAGCCGATCTACCAAATTCTGTAATTGTTGAACATACAGATGAGGTAATCAATAATGAAATAGGCTATACCAATTTTGTTATTTCGAATGGGTTATCGCCAATTTGGCCTTATGAATACGCGATTATTCCTAATAAAACAGAGGTGCTAAAAGCTTCTACAATCAATCCTTTTGAGCCACTTAATAAATATGTTTTTGAAGTGGATACTACAGATTTATTCAACTCTCCATTCAAAAAAGTTCAGTACAGAACCAGCGAAGGAGGAGTTATAGAAGCATTTCCTAACAATTGGATCAATTCAAATTCACAGCTTTCGGATCCATTAGAATTTATAGACAGCACTGTTTACTTTTGGCGATGTGCACCAGATAGTATAGTGAAAAATTGGTCAGAATCCTCTTTTCAATATATTCCAGAAAAATGGGGTTGGGGGCAAAGTCATTTTTTCCAATTTAAGAATAATGATTTCGCCAATATAGAGTATGATAGGACGAATCGCTTATTTAACTTTGAACCATCTGCTGCAAAGTTAGATATAGTTACTAAAATTCACTTGAATACACATTGGACTAGTCCAGAGCCCCAAGCGACATTATGGAAAATATCTGGTCAGCAACAAGATTATGGAGGGTATATTTGGCCAGCGATACATGTTGGTGTTATAGATCCAGTAACACTAAAAGCATGGAAAACTCCTTTTGAAACAAATAGTGGAGTTGTATTAAATCCAGATAATTGCTTCGGTCAGTTTAATGGAGATCCAGATGTATGTAGCAATGTAAATACAATAGGAAGAAATAGAGAACATGGAATGTTTATTTTCAATTACAATAATCCCGCACATTTGGATTCATTGGTTAGTTTTATTGATAATAAAATTCCAGATGGGCATTACATTATTGCTTACTCTTATATTCCTAATAACTATAGTTCTCCAATGTCTTTAAATGGCGCTATGCCACCTCAATTATTTACTACTTTTCAAAATTTAGGTTTAACTGGTTTTAATCCTGGTGATCCTGATGATGGTTTTATTTTCTTTTGTGAAAAGGGTAATCCTGGTAGTGTGCAAGAAATACATTCGCAACCAATGCAGGGTGGGGTTGTTTATCCAGGGGTAGAGTCATTACAGTTAGAAACAATTGTGCAAGGCTCTAATGTACAAGGGTTTATTAATGCTGTTAAGGCAGGACCTGCAAATAAATGGGATAGATTATACTGGAAGCAAAATGCGAAGGAAGAACTAACTGGAGATTCGACTCTTTTACGATTATATGGGGTTACATCTTCTGGAGTAGAAACAGTTTTAATTGATACGTTAATGACGAATTTTGACTCTGTAATCAATTTAGAAAATAGGGTTGATGCAGCAATTTATCCGTTTGTTAAATTAGAGGCTTGGGAAATAGATTCAACAACTTTTACACCTGCGCAAATTAAAAGGTGGCAGTTAATTTTTGACCCTGTTCCAGAATTAGCTATTAACCCAAATAAAGGGTTTTATTACTCGGTTCAGCAAGATAGTTTACAAGAAGGAGACTCTATAAAAATTGCAGTTGCAATAGAAAATGTGAGTGCTTTCGATATGGATAGTTTAAAAGTTGACTATTGGGTAGAAGATCAAGCTCATGTAAAAAATTATATACAATATGATCGCCAAGATTCTTTGAAAAGTGGAGCTCTACTTATGGACACATTAACTTTTTCTTCTTTAGGTTACGAAGGTTTAAATAGTATCTGGATGACTGCTAACCCAAGAATTAACAATGTAAAACAAGACCAGCCAGAGCAGTTTTACTTTAATAACTTTATGCAAAAACTTTTTGCAGTTTCTACAGATAAAACAAATCCTATTTTAGATGTTACTTTTGATGGTGTTCATATATTGGATGAAGATATAATTAGTCCTCAACCTAGCATTGTTATTTCTTTAGATGATGAAAACGAATTTTTATTAATGGATAGTGATGTTGATACTGCAAATATTCAAGTCTCCTTATTAAAACCAAATGCCAGCGGTTATGAGCAATTATACTATTTGAATAATGGTGTAGAGCAACTTAAATGGTTCCCATCAACAGATAATGAAAACAAATTTAAAATAGAATACAATCCAGATTTTAAAGAAGATGGAATCTATAAACTTAAAGTGCAAGGGAAAGACAAGTCTGGTAATTTTTCAGGAGATTTAAGTTATGAAATAGCTTTTGAGGTAGTAAATGCGTCTTCAATCACGAACGTTTACAATTATCCCAATCCATTTTCTACGAAAACCCATTTTGTTTTTACATTAACAGGGTCAGAGCTTCCAGATCAGTTTCAAATACAAATTATGACAATTACAGGCAAAGTGGTTCGAGAAATAAATCTTGCTGAATTAGGAGCTATTAAAATTGGGAATAATAAAACAGAATTTTTCTGGGATGGAAAAGATCAATTTGGTGATTTGTTAGCAAATGGAGTTTACTTATATAAGGTAAATGCACGAATAAACGGAGAGTCAATAGAGAATAGAGCGACAGCTGGAGATAAAGCTTTTAAGAAGGAAATAGGTAAAATGTATTTATTGCGCTAATTTATTAGTAAACAGTATGTTTAATTTATATCTGAGTACAAAAAGTTAATAACGACAAAATGATGTTAAAAACTTTAGTCCATTAAAACAAGCTATTCATCAATATTTAAAAATCTAGGAGCGATTATTTCTTTTCTTTGTAATTAGTAAAATTATAACAATTATGCAGATAAATTATAAAGCCATATTAGCTGTTTTGTCAATCATGTTTTCGACATTACTTTTTGCCGCTACCCCTCAGGATATCAATAGAAAGGATGAGAATGGAAAGAAGATTGGCTATTGGATTATCACTGGTGATATAAGTAAAGAAAAAGGTTATGCTCCAGATGCAAAAGTTGAAGAAGGTGAGTATGTAAGTAATCGAAAAACAGGTCTTTGGAAAAAATACTGGAAAAATGGGAAGCTAAAAAGTGAGATTACTTTTAAAAGAGGCCGCCCAAATGGAGATTATATAACTTATTTTGAAAACGGTAATATTGAAGAGAAAAGTTCTTGGGGAGGAAATAAGCAAACAGGGACTTATGAGATGTACTATCCTAATGGACAATTAATGAAGAAAAAAGAGTTTTCAGACGATGGAAAATCAACTGGTAAAGTTGAATATTTCTTTGAAAATGGTCAAAAAGAACTTGAATTTACAACTGTTGATGGTGTAGAAGAAGGAGAAGCAACTTGGTTTTATCCAAATGGAGATGTAAAAATTAAAAAAGATTTTTCTGGAGGGGCAGTTACTGCTGAGACACCATACGAGAGAGTGAATAAGCCTTATGTAGATCCTAAACCTAAGAAAGAAGTTAAAGGGCCAAAGGCAAGTGGCTCAGAAAATGAAGCTCAGGGCGGCAAAGAAGGTTCTGAAATTAAAGACGGTTATCACATTACTTAT
>CALDTD010000171.1 GCA_937924345.1 uncultured Flavobacteriales bacterium
GTTAAATCCATTGCTTTTTGAGAAATAGGTTGAATTAAATCTCTTCTACCACCAATATGACTAGGATCACAAATAATTGGTAAATCTGCAAATTGTCTTTTTAATTCTATTGGAATTTCCCAAACTGGTTTATTACGATAAGTACTTCGCCCGTAAGCAGAAAAGCCTCTATGTATTGCAGCAATTTCTTTTATACCTGATTGTTGAATTCTTTCTATAGCACCTATCCACAATTGTAAATCAGGATTAATAGGATTCTTGATCATTACAGGAATATCAACACCTTTTATAGCATCTGCTATGTCTTGTACAGAAAATGGATTAACTGTAGTTCTTGCACCAATCCATAAAATGTCTACTTCGTATTTTAAAGCTAATTCTACATGCTTTGCATTTGCAACTTCTACAGTTGTTTTTAATTCAAGCTCATTTTTTGTTTCTAAAAGCCATTTAAGTGCTTTTTCACCGTTTCCTTCAAAAGAATTAGGCCTTGTTCTTGGTTTCCAAATTCCAGCTCTTAAAACGTCTAATTTTGTATTATTTTTTAAATCTTTAGCAATTGTTAAAAGTTGATCTGGAGTTTCGGCACTACAAGGACCACTAATTAAAAATGGTTGATTATTGCTATGACGTTTAAAAAGTGTTTGATTTGACATATAAATACAAAAAAAGGAAGCTCCTAATTGAAACTTCCTTAAAAGTAATACTTATAAAATTGTATGGCAAAGAATCTACGTGATATAGCAATTAGATCAAGTTAATTTTTCTTAACAAGTCAGCACGATAAGATCCTCCAATTGGGAAAGATCTATCAATATTTTCCAAGTATAAATCTGTATGATCTATCTTTTTAATTTTATCCATTCTTACAATGAAAGATCGGTGAATACGAACATAATCTCTAGAAGCCATTTTATCGTTTATGGATTTCATAGTAGAGTGAATCATATATTTTTTATCCAATGTCATTATGTTTACATAATCCTTAAGCGCTTCAATGTAATATACATCTTTGGTATTTAGCTTAATCAATTGTGTATTATTTTTTACAAAAATAAAATCTACAGATTCGTTATTTACAATACTGTATAAACGATCTCTATCGTCTAATATTTCTAATTCTTTTTTATGTTTATATAGTGCCATTTCTATAGATGTTTTAATATCTATTTCATTAAATGGTTTTATAATATATCCATAAGGTTGTGTAACTTTTGCACGCTCTAAAGTACTTTCATCAGCATAAGCAGTTACGAAAATTACAGGAATATTCAATTTTGTTTGAATACGCTTTGTAGCTCTTATTCCATTAATTTCGCCCTTGAGCATAATGTCCATTAAAATTAAGTCTGGTTCTAATTCAATTGCTTTTTCAATTGCTTTTTCACCGGTATTTGCAGTTCCAATAACATTATAACCTAATTTTTCTAAACTTAATTGAATATCTTTTGAGACAATACTCTCATCTTCAACTACTAATATATTTGCTTTACTCATAGACAGGGTTTATTATATTGGTCAATTTACGAAGATAAAAACATAAATTAAAGAATTTAACTATTCTTTAATTTACTTAATCTTAAAACCGTCAATTTTTATTTCTTTTCCACGTTCATATTCAACTGTAAAAACTAATAGTCCATCTGAATTATATTCTTTCCATTCTCCATCCTTAAAACCAGCAGAATATTCTCCAACCCAGTGCAGTTTTCCATTTGGATGATAAGACTTATGTTTTTCCATAGCTAAACCATTCAAATATTCTCCCTTCGAAGCTAGTTTACCGTTAGAATAAAAAGTTTGCCATAAGCCATGTTTAAGATCATCTCTAAACTCTCCTTCTTCTCTATGATCATTTACATGATATAACCATTTACCTTCTCTTAAACCATCTATAAACTCTCCCTTGGTTAAAATATTTCCAAGCGTATCATATTCTATTACTTCTCCATCTTCTTTTCCACGTCTAAATGTTTCTTCTCTATGAAGTTGTTTATTAGCATACCACCATTGCCAAAAACCTTCTGCTAAACCATTTTTATAAGTACCTTTTTGTTCAACTTCACCATTTAAATGATAAAAAATCCAAGGCCCTTCCTTTAGACCATCTTTATATTTTCCTTTAGACTTTAATTGATTATTTGAGTAATAATAAATCCAATCTCCTTGTTTTAAACCAGATGAATCTAATAATCCTTCTGCTAATAAAACGCCTTTATCATATTTAAAACTATTTTGAAGTATATGAGTAGAATCGTATAATCTAAAAATTCCTTGTTTCTTCTGATTTTTGTATCCTCCAACCAACAAACTCCCATCTGAACTAATTTCCTGTTTTAATTCTATGAAAATAGTTTCTTCAGCTTTTTCATTCAGTTTTCCTTCTTCAAATTTTACAATTTCTTTTAGTCCACCTGTAGGCTTATACTCTTTTACAACTCCGTTTAATTTTCCATGTAAATATTTACCTTCCCATTTAACTTTTCCATTATCGTAAAATTCTTTCCAATTCCCATTCTTTTTGCCAGCTTCATCAAATCTATTTATCTCATTCTCTGTTCTCAAAAATCCGTTATCATATTCAGCAAGAGTTATTAATCTCCCATCCTCCGCAAACACTTTATAAAGTCCATCTATTTTATCGTCTTTGTGTTTAAATATAGCTTTTACTTTTCCAGATGAATAAAACATTTTGGCTTCTCCATTTTTTTTATTCTCAGCATAATTGAAAGCACTTACCTTACAACCTATAGAATCATAAATAATTGTTTTACCTTCTTTTAAATTATTAGAATAGTTTATTTCTTCAGAAATACTTCCATCTGCTCTATAAAATTTCCAGGTACTGTCTAATCTAAAATCTTTTCTATTTCCTTCTGTTTTCAATTGTCCGTTTTGGTAATAGGTTTTCCAGTATAAGTTTGGCTTTCCATTTTCTAAATAACCCTCACTACTTTTTACATCAGAATTTTCGAAATAAAAAACATTGAATCCATTCGGATTAATTTCTTCTTGACCATAAATTTTTTCGAATCCAACCAAATTCAGGTTATAAACAATCAATATAAAAAAAGAATAAAAAAGATTTAATTTAAAATTTTTACTATTACTATTAGCGTGTTTATATGTCTGATATCTTTTATTCAATTTGTTTGGATTTATGACTTACTATGGGTTATTAACAATAAATAAACAATTTTTATTCTTTTATTCCTTTGATTTTTAAATGAATAATTAGGTTATTAACAATTATTAGAAAATTATTCAATTATAATTTAGTGTATAACTAACTTTCTCAAACTTACATAAACTATGTTGATAACCTGTTATCTATTTTGGTCTAAGTTTTTATAACTATTAGTGCTGTTTTCAAATTATTTTATAGCTGATTTTTATTATGACTTTTCCTAGCTTTTTTTATTCCTTTTTATCAACAGCTATTAACATGTTTTACAATTGCAATGCCATTTATTGTTAATAACCTTGTAAGACTTTAATTAGAAGTTAATTATAGCGTTAATAACATAATTTAGTCTAATATAAGATTATATATATTTGCGAAGAATTCGATGAGAAATAGAGGTTAAAACTTCGTATGGAATTGTATTTAGTTCATCTGCGAAGGATTGTATAGTTCTATTTTTTCCAAATATTTCTACTGTATCACCAATTTTTGTATGTGGTATTTTAGATAAATTTATTATTGTCATATCCATAGAAACTCTACCAACAATTGGTACTAGTTGATTATGTAATAAAACATGTCCTACTCCATTGCTAAGCGATCTGCTTATACCATCTGCATATCCAATAGGAATAACACCTAACAATGTACTTTCTTCAACATATTCGCTTCTTCCATATCCTACAGAAGATTTAAATTTTACTGTTTTAATCTGGGTAATTTTTGTTTTTAGAGTAACTACATTTTCAATTTTATTGTCATTAGATACCCCATACATTCCTAAGCCCAATCTAACCATATCATTTTGCTCAATGGAAAAACGTTCTATACCATGGGTATTTAAAATATGTTTAGTTGTATTATAACCAATCTCATTTTCTATTTGAGCACTAATTTTATTAAACTTATTAAGTTGCTCTTGGGTAAAATCGTCTTGAGTAAAATCGTCAGCTGCAGCTAAATGACTAAAAATACCTTTAACTTTTATTGTTTTAGTATTTTTTAGAGTTTTAATTAGATCAACTATTTCATCTTCATAAAAACCTAAACGTTGCATTCCCGTATCTAATTTAATGTGAATTGGAAACTCCGTTTTATTTAACTTGTTTAGGTTATTTATAATTTGGTTAAGTTGTTCAACATTAAATATAGAAGGTTCTAATTCGTAGTTTATTAAATCTTCTAACGAATACTTCCCTGGATTCATAATTAAAATAGGAGTTTTTATTTCTGCATTGCGCAGTTCTAATGCTTCATATATAAATGCAACTCCAAGATAATCAACTTGATTTTCTATTTCTTTACTTATAATTGTGTGATTAATACCATATCCAAAAGCCTTAACCATTGCAAGTATTTTGGTAGAAGGTTTTAGATTACTTTTAAAGTATTTTAGATTATTTTTTAATGCCTTTAAATCTATTGTTAAAATAGTCTCATGATTTCTATTGATTTGTTTAGACATATTTTTGGAACTTAATTTTTATTCGGCTATTGCTTTCGTATAACATTTTCGACAAAGCGGTTCATACTCGTCAACTTCTCCCAATAAAACTAAACTTTCACTTGCAATTTTTCGATGGGAAAATTGAGCTAGATCTCCACAAGTCATACAAATAGCATGTACTTTAGTTACATATTCTGCTTTTGCTAATAAAGATGGAATTGGACCAAAAGGTTTACCAGCAAAATCCATATCTAAACCAGCTACAATAACGCGAATTCCTGCATTTGCAAGTTTTTCACAAACTTGTGGTAATTGTTCATCAAAAAATTGAGCTTCATCAATTCCAATTACATCTACATCGTTTGCCAATAATAATATGTTTTCTGCAGCTGGAACTGGAGTAGAACGGATAGTTGTACCTTGGTGGCTAACTACGTCATTGTCATCATAACGAACATCAACAGATGGTTTGTAAATTTCTACTTTTAGTTTGGCAAATTCAGCACGTTTTAATCGCCTAATGAGTTCTTCTGTTTTACCAGAAAACATAGATCCACAAACAACTTCTATCCAGCCTTTTTGTTGTATTTTATTTCCTTTTTGCTCTAAAAACACGTTGCTAATTCTAATGTATTTTGCAATTATATTTCCCTTTATAAGTTGTAAGCCTTAGAGACATTAAATAACTGCTGTTAATAAGTTGGTTAAAGGTAATAAATATACCTGCATTTATTTGTTGAAATTTGGGGTGTATTTTCAACAAATTTTCAACATGGGTAATCAGAATGAATATAGAAATTTAAAAAAGTTAGTGAATTCATTAGCTAACAATTTAGAGGCGTTAGAGAATGGCAGTTTATCTCCTTCTGATATATATTCGCTACTAGACGATGCTAGAAATATTCATGAACGAATGGCAGTTTTACATTATTTAGCCATTGAAAGAGCTGTTAAAAAAGAAGAAAATAAAGGAGGTATAAAATTTAATTTTTCTACTATCGAAGAAGAAGATGAAATACCTGCGAATCAAACCAATTTAATTGATGCAATTAAGATAGAACATCATACAGAAGCGGTTAAAAAATCAATTGGAGAACAAAAGCCTTTGTTTGAAGAAGAAGAGACTAAATATACAGAATCTCCAGTTGTTTAAAACAAGAAAGAAAAATTAGATAATAAAATAATAGAAAGCGAATCTAGCCCTAAGTCTATTAACGATCAGTTTTCTAATACCGCTGATCAGCCAACATTAGCAGATAAATTAGGTCAGCAGCCGATTAAAGATTTGGCGAGTGCAATTGGTTTAAACCAGAAGTTTTTGTTTATGAACGATCTTTTTGAGGGAGAAAATAGTAAATATAAAGATGCAATTGATTTAATTAACAGTGCTAATAATTTTACCGAGGCAGAGAACTATATTAATGGAACCTTAAAAGACCAATTTAATTGGGATATGAATGGTGTTTCTGCTCAAAAATTTATAAACTTAGTAAAACGTAGATTTTTATAATTCTTAGGCTAAGTAAAGTACTTTTTCAATCGAATTCCACAATTCTTTTGCAGTGGTATCCCAGTTAAATTTTTTTGCTTGTATTAATCCTTGTTTTATTAATTGATCACTTATTTTTGGATGCGTTAATTTTTCCATTTGATTTGCAATATCTTGTACATCGTCTGGTTCGCACAAAATAGCCGCATTTCCTGCAACTTCTGGTAAACTTGTTTTAGTACTAGTTACTACAGGTGTACTGCATTTCATAGCTTCTACAACTGGTATTCCAAAACCTTCAAAATAAGAAACATACAATAATCCAATGGCTGAAGCTAGTACTTGTTTTAAAGCCTCGTTATACAATCGTCCAGTAAAAAGTATATCTTCTTTATAAGTTAAGGAGTTATAGCATTTTTCTATAGAATGATTACTCCATAATTTTTCTCCAACGATTAAAAATTTATGATTATTTTTTACTTGCTTTTTATATAAATCAAAAGCACGTAAAGTATTTTCAATATTTTTTCTTGGGTTTAGCGAACCAACATAAATAAAGAAATCACAATTATTAGAAAAATTTGCTTTAATTGTTGCTTTTTCATTTTCACTTATTGGATTAAATAGGTGATTAATTCCATTATAAACAACATCTACTTTATTTGGATTAATCTTATATTGCTTTACAATATCTTGTTTAGAAAAATTAGAAACAGTAACTATTCGCGTTGCTTTTTCAGCAAATAATGGAAAATAGGTTTTGTAATATTTTGTAATATGTTTGGGTAGAAATTCTGGATAATGCTCGAAGTTTAAATCGTGCATTACAGCTATTTGAGGAACTTTAGTCGGTAAACTTAAATACCCATCAGGTGAAAGAAATAAATCAGCATTTACTTTTTTTAAAAAGCGATGAACAGACCAGTTAAACCAAATTTTAAACAGGATTGGATGCCTTGCTTGTGGACTTAAAACTACAGGGGTTATATTATCAGAAAAGATAAAGGAATCATCATATTTTCTATCAAATAAAAAATAAAATTGATGTTCTGGATGTGCTTTTGTAATACGTTTTAAACTCTCGTATGTAAACCAACCTATTCCTTCTAGTTTATTTTTAATTAAAAGACGTGTATTTACGACTATTTTCATTCAATCTTTATATTATGATGTAATAATAATCCATCTAAATTTTGTCGAGAGAAATAAGCACCTTTCACATTATTTAATGCAGGGTTTAATGTAAAATAAGTTGCTGTTCTAAAATCTGTATTTTCTAGGTTTGAATTAGAAAAAATTGAATTGGTTAATGAAGAATATCCAAATAATGAGTTTGATAAGTCTGATTCTGTAAAGTCTACATTTTTTATAGAACAATGTATAAAAGAAGTTTCCTTTATTTTTAGTTTATAAAATGAACTTAAATCTAGGTTACATCCGTTAAAATAAACTTTAAATAAAAATTGATTGCAAAGTGTAAAATCTATTCCGACCAATTTACAATTAATAAATTCTACCGTTTTAAATGCAGTATTGTGTAATTTTTGATTGGTTAAATTACAATCTTCGAAAGAACAATCTATGAAAATAGCATCTTTTAAATTTACTGATTGAAAATCACAGTTTTTGAATGTACAATTATCATATTCTCCAGTCTTAAAATTAGATACAGAATTAAATATTTTGTCTTCAAAGTAATCCATTATTCTAACCCCTCCCCCTTCGGGACCTCCCCTCATATTAGGGGAGGGAGTGATGGATTATACTCCTGAGTACACTTGAAGTATGGTTCATAACTTCCTCATTGCAGAAACGCAATACTCTATATCATGATTTCTTAAGTAACTCTTCTTTATGTAGATCCAATAAGTATACATCACATCTCTCATGAATATTTCCATCTATTTCTATAATCAAACGCAGTTCATGAATATAAAAATCTGCAATAATAAACCTATAAAAAACATCATCCTGGGTATAAA
>CALDTD010000172.1 GCA_937924345.1 uncultured Flavobacteriales bacterium
TTGTTAGGTGTTCAACAATTATTAATTTCTAATGCGGCTGGAGCTATAAATTTAGATTTTAAGAAAGGAGATTTAATGTTAATTAACGACCATGTTAATTTATTTCCAGCAAACCCTTTATTAGGTCAAAATGATCCAGAGATTGGAACTCGTTTTCCAGATATGAGCGAACCTTATAATTTAGATTTACAGTCAAAAATTAAGAAAGTTGCTAAGGAAAAAGGGATTACTTTAAGAGAAGGAGTTTACATTACCGCGCAAGGTCCTATGTTAGAAACTCCAGCAGAATATAGAATGTTAAAAGTTTTGGGAGGCGATGCTGTCGGAATGAGTACAGTTCCAGAAGTTATAGCAGCTAACCATATTGGTCTACCTTGTTGTGCTGTTTCTGTTTTAACAGATGAGTGTGATCCAGAAAATTTAAAACCTGTTGATATTGCAGAGATTATTGCTGTTGCAGGTAAAGCAGAGTTAGTTTTAACAGATTTGTTTGTCGGACTGATTGAGAAAGTATGAAGCCTCTAATAATGTTACTCAACATATTTTTTATTGCTATTAGTGTGGTTGGACAATATGAGTCTAGTATAGTTATAGAACCTAAAGTTATTTCTGAATCTAAATTGGGTCTCGAAGGAGCAAAAGTTGAAGTATTCAAAAAAGATATTTTAATTAAAACGATACTCTCCAATAGTAAAGGTAAATTTGATGAAATTAGTTTAGATTATCATAATCAGTATTTTATTGTATTTAGTAAGAAAAAATATGTACCCAAGACGTTAGAAGTTGATACTAGAATTCCTTTATCTATTGGTGAGGTTGAAGAAATAAGTGTTTTTCCCTGTGATGTTAAAATGATCAAATCTAAATGGTGGAAAAAGAACAAGATTATATCAGAAATTCCAGTTGCTCGAATTCATTCTAATCCAGAAAACAGATATTTAGATTATGATCGCCCTTTTATTAAACAAAGAAGTAAAGAGATTGAAAAATATTAATCTAATAAAGCGCTATTGCTTGATTTAAAATTTCTTGTAAAGTTTCGATTTCGATATCTTTATTTGGGTCGATAGAGAAAGTTTTTATTTGTTTTCGATTGCCAAGTTCTAAAGCTGGATGATCGATTAGTTTTCCTTTATGTACTCCAATATAAGGGTGGTTGGTCTTTTTATCTTTCCAAAGGTAACCCAAAAGTTTTCCGTTGTAATAGTAAGTTGGTAAATTCCATTTAAGTGCCTCAGTAATATTACTATTGTGTTTTAAGATAATCGACCTTAATGCTAGAAAACAACTTTTATTAGGCTCTTCTAATTGGTCATAGAAATCTTCTAAACTACTCATTTAAAGAAGGGATTTTATGAGGTAGAAAGTTAACATATTTACTTTTAGAATTATACTGTTTATCGGGATGATAAATAAATAAACAAGACTTGTTTTTTATTTTACTAATAATGTCAAAGTAATTTTCGAACGGTAAGCTTGGGCATCCATAACTTCTGCCTAGCCTACCGTTATTTTCTATAAACTCTTCACTTACATATTCTGCCGCATGTATAACAATTCCTCTTGCTCTAGCGTTGTCATTAAACGATTCTAGTCCATCTAACTTCAACGAAAAATCATGGCGGCCATTGTAGGTTTCTCCTGTTAAATAAAAACCTAAACTACTTTTATGGCTACTTTCTAAATTAGAAAAGTCTTCAGCAAATTCTTCTCCTGTTTTTGCGCCATGCGCCACTAAAGATTTATAAACTATTTTTTGATTAAACATATCGATTAAATAGAAACGTTCTTCGTTGGCAGAGGAAGAAAAATCGATTACAGTTAAATATTGTTCATTTTCTAATCTATTAGCAAACTTTAATTTTAAATACCCTCTCAATCCAATTTCTAAGGCAGCATAATTTAAACTTTCCTCATTTAAATTTTCATAAAAACAATCTGTAAAAGCCTTAAAAGCTTGTTCTTTAGAACTTGCTTCTTCGATTATTCCATTACCTGCCAAAAGAGGTAACATTGATATCAAAGTGAATAAGAAAGTTAGAATACTTTTTTTCATTGTAAGCAAATATAATTTATAATCCATTAAAAACGAAATGATTAATTCTTTTGGTTTATTCTATTTTTTTGAAAAGACTCATAAAAAAGTTAGTTTTACAAAAAAGTTAAGATGGAAACTGTAGAAGCGTATATTGATCAATTGGAAGGAGACCGAAAAGAAGCAATTATAAAATTGAGAACAATTATCCAAGATAACTTACCTAAAGGGTTTGAAGAAACGGTTAATTATAAAATGATTGGTTATGTCGTTCCTCATAGCATTTATCCAAATGGTTATCATTGTACGCCACGGTTGCCGTTACCTTTTATAAATGTAGCATCTCAGAAAAGTCATGTAGCAATATACCACATGGGAATTTATGCAAACGAGGAGTTAATGAATTGGTTTGTAGAAGAATATCCGAAGCATAGTAAAAAGAAGTTAAATATGGGGAAATCTTGCATTCGGTTTAAAAAAGTAGAAGACATTCCTTATGATTTAATAGGCGAGTTGATGACAAAAATGACTGTTCAAGATTGGATTGCCCTTTATGAGGCTAATGTTAAAAATTAAATTGAAAATCCTAGTTGTTCATTTAAAAAATAAATGTACTTTTGTTCCCCAATGATAGATTAACAAACATTATATAAAATGAAAACTGATATACATCCAGAAAATTATAGATTAGTAGTATTTAAAGACATGTCTATGGACTATTCTTTCTTAACGAGAAGTTGTGTGAATACTAAAGATACTGTAAAGTGGGAAGACGGAAACGAGTACCCATTGTACAAATTAGATATCTCTAGTAAGTCTCACCCTTTCTTTACAGGTAAGTCTCAATTAGTAGATACTGCTGGTCGTATCGATAAATTTAAAACAAGATTTGGAGATAGAAAGAAAAAGTAATTGCTTCTTTCAATACAGAAAATTAAAACCTTTGGAAATTCCAAAGGTTTTTTTTTGCTTAAACCTTAAGTATTTATTACTTTTATTTCGTTGGGAAGTTATAAAATCTTCTACAAAAATTGATCAAAAAAATAATGGATGTAATTCTTTTCGATGGGGCTGCTCATCAATCACTTTGGCCATTGACTGCAACAAAGCCTGTTGCAAAATTAAGAATAGGGATTTTTACTTTAGAAGAAAAGTGGAATTATTACCTAGAAACTAAAGTTGAGGTAAGAACAAAAGATTATTTAGCTCAAAAATTCAATGCAAATGAACAAGAGGCTGCTCTTGGTATTTTTGCTGGTGCGCTACCAACGTTAGAACTCGTAAATGCAATAAAATCTTTACCTAAAGGTCAAATCTTAATGAAGGAAGGACAAGTTTTGGCTTTATCTCCAATGCCTTCTTCCACTGCAAATATGGACGAGATTTTGGCAGGAATGAAAATGGTCGAGTTTGAAAATGAAGTTAGATTTTTAGAATACCCTTGGGATATTTTTACACACAACCATCAAGAAATAGTAAACGACTTTGAAATCGCTAAAGTGACTAAAGAACAAATTGAATTAGATGATACCAATCGTGTAATCGGTAATCAGTTATTTGTAGAAAAAGGAGCAAATGTAAGCTGCGTAACCATTAATACTTTAGAAGGGCCAGTTTTTATTGGTAAAGATGCTCAGGTTTTGGAAGGAAGTTTAATAAAAGGTAGTTTAGCTTTGTGCGAAAATGCAGTTTTAAAAATGGGAGCGAAAATTTATGGTGGCACTACAATTGGACCTTACGCAAAAGTTGGCGGGGAGGTCGGAAATTCTGTAATACAGGGTTACTCTAACAAAGGACATGATGGCTATTTAGGCAACAGTGTACTGGGTGAATGGTGTAATTTAGGAGCTGATACGAATACTTCAAATTTAAAAAACAATTACGGAGAAGTTTCCGCTTGGAATTACGATGATAAATCTATTGAGAAAACAGGATTACAATTTTGTGGATTAATAATGGGAGATCATTCAAAAAGCGGAATTAATACAATGTTTAATACAGGAACTGTTGTTGGTGTAAGCGCAAATGTTTTTGGTGGAGGTTTTCCCGATAAGTTTATTCCTTCTTTTTCTTGGGG
>CALDTD010000173.1 GCA_937924345.1 uncultured Flavobacteriales bacterium
ATAAGAATGGTGTTATTATTGGGATGCCAACAACAACTGATGGTTTTACATACTATAATTTAGGTTACAGTGAAACAAAAGATTCTATCAAGTTTGAAACTCCTAATTTGTTAAGTAAAAACTTAACAAGTAAGTTTTATGAAGGTTACCCTGCAATAGATAAAGTAAATAATGTTCTTTATTTCACTTCAAATTCATTGTCAAAAATAAAAGTCAAAAAAGGTGGAAAGAAAGACGTAAGTAATGGTGTAAATAGATTAAAGATATATCAATCAGTATTTACAGATGGAGAATGGTCTAAAAAAGAAGAATTACCTTTCAATAGTATGGATTATCACTGTTTACACCCAGCAATTAGTAAAGACGGAAAAATAATGTACTTTACTTCAGATAAGCCTGGTGGAATAGGAGGTTATGATATTTATAAGGTAACAAAAAACGGGGCTACTTGGTCTTCACCAGTTAATATGGGAACACAAGTGAATTCACCTGGTGATGAAATGAACCCTTTTATTAGCAATGATATTTTATACTTTTCTTCTCGTGGTTATTTTGGTTATGGAGGGATTGATGTATTTAAGATTGATCTTAATGAAAAAGGAGCAGCGATAGAAAATTTAGGTATGCCTATAAATACTTCTTATGATGACTTTGCATTTACAATTAACAAGCAAGACAAGGGTTATGTCTCTTCAAATAGAGCATCAAAAAAAGCAGAAGATTTAATTTATAGTTATATTTATTACCCTGTTAATGTTGTAACAGATGCAGAGAATGGAAATGCTGTAGAAGATATTGACGTTACAATTTCTGAGTTAATTGATGGAGAATATAAAGAAGTGTCTTCTCAAACAACAAATGCAGCAGGTGAATGGAATTATGAGTTTAAAAAAGATGTGGGTTATAAAGTTAAGTTTGATAACTCTTATCGTAATTCAAAGGAGTTTGTAATTACAGCAACAGGAGATAGAGAAAAAGAGCTAGAAAAATTACAGAATGTAGATTTACAACGTGTATTTATCGATGGATATGTAATTGACGAAGACACCCAAAAAGGTATTGAAGGAGTTAAAGAGATCTTATATGAGCAAAATGATTTAGGCGAGTTTGATGAAATTGATTCCACATTTACTGATGAAGAAGGGTACTGGAGATTTGATGTAGAAAAAGACAAGGTTTATGAGGTGGAAATTCAAAGAGTAGACTATGAAATAGAAAAAATAAAGGTTGAGCCAATTCAGGATAATGAAATTCAACGCAAATCATATACTACTAAGTTAAAAGTAATTACTAACCAAGAGGGAGAGAAAATTTTAGATGCAGATAATATATTGTTTGAGTTAAATTCTGCTGTAATTACAAAAGAATCGTTACCTATCCTAGATCAGGTTGTTACTTATTTAAAAGCAAACCCTTATTCAAAGTTAGAGATAGATGCTTATACCGATTGTACAGGAGACGATGCATTGAATATGGCTTTGTCCGAAAAACGCGCAGACGCGTGTGCAAAATATGTGATTGAAAGAATTGGAGGTAAAGCATTTAGAGTAAAACACAAAGGGTTTGGAGAAACTAAACCCCTAAATAGTTGTGAAGAACAAACTGCAAATCCGCAAATAGCGGCTTTAAATAGGCGAGTTGAGTTTAAACTTGTTAAATAGTCTTTTATTTTTTTATTTAATTCCTATTTTTTGGATTAAAATTTGATTAGAATTAGTGTTGTTTAACCATTTGTGATTTTTTAATGTTCGTTTACAGCATTAATAATTATCTTCACAAAGCAAAAATAATTCAATGATCAAATATATTATAAGTGTATTTACAGTTTTAATAGCTGTTTTTACTTCTGCTCAAAATGATATTGAGCGTACACCAGAAAATTTAACAGCTAAGGTATTAGAATTAATAGATGCATTAGATCGAAAATATGTAGAGCCAGTAGATCGGGAGAAGTTAATTAAAGACTTTACTTCAGGTGTTCAAAACAGATTAGTCCCTTTTCATAGTTATATATCAAGTGATTTGTGGAAGCCTAATTCTAGTCAAGAGTTAGCGGGTATTGGTTTTTCCTTTAAGTTTAAAAATGATACCATTCTTGTGGAAGAAGTTTTAGAGGGGAGTGGTGCAGATCAATCAGGGATTAGAAAAGGAGATAAGATCATTAAAATTGGAGATAAAAAAGTAAGTGACTTTAACTATTTTAATGATGTTGCAAATGTTTTAGTTGGTGAGGAAAACTCTCAATTAGTTTTAACCCTTGCTGACACAACCGATACATCCCTAATAATTACAAAAAATGTAATTCGAATAAATGTGCCAGGAACGTCATTCTTTAAATTAGGTCATACAGTTTCTACAATAAAAGAAGCTATTGAATTAGGGAGTCTATTATATCAAGACTCAGTTTCAAATTTAAAAATTACAGAGACAGGAATTCGTTACATGTTAGAACAGCTAGACCCACATACAGCTTATATTTCTGCAGAAGATTTAGAAGATATGAGTGCTCCACTAAAAGGTTCGTTTACTGGTGTTGGCGTACGCTTTCAAATTGTAAAAGATACAATAGTTGTTGTAGAAGCAATTCCTGGAGGTCCGTCTGCAAAAGTTGGTATTCAGCCTGGAGATAAATATGTATATATTGAAGAAGAAAATGTTGCGGGAGTTGGTGTTAAAAATAGTGGAGTAAGAGATCGTTTACTAGGAGATAAAGGGACTAAAGTAGCGGTGAAAATGAAGAGAGCTGGATCTAAAGAATTGTTAGATTTTACAATAGTACGTGATAAAATTCCGATTTACAGTGTTGATGCTGCATATATGGTGAATGAATCTATAGGATATGTAAAAGTTAATAAGTTCTCTGCAACAACAGTAAGAGAAGTGCAAAAGGCGTTGTTGGATTTAAAGTCACAAGGAATGAAAGACTTAGTCTTAGACCTGCAAGATAACGGCGGAGGTTACTTGCGTGCTGCAATTGGTTTAGCCGATGAATTTATTAAACAAAATAACTTAGTCGTTTATACAGAAGGAAGAGCTTATCCAAAAAGAGAATATGGTACAAGAGGAAGGGGGAGTTTAGAAGAAGGACGTTTAATTGTGCTAGTTAATCAAAACAGCGCGTCAGCCAGCGAAATTGTAAGTGGTGCAATACAAGATTGGGATAGAGGGTTAATAGTCGGTAGAAGAACATTTGGTAAAGGCTTGGTGCAGAATCCAACTAATTTTTCTGATGGATCACAAGTCAGAATAACGACGCAGCATTACTATACTCCAGCAGGTAGATGTATACAAAAACCCTATGATAAAGGAATTCAGGAATATAGAAGAGAAAAGTATAATCGTTATGAAAGTGGAGAGTACTTTCATAAAGATAGTATCAAATTCGATGAATCATTAAAAGTGTTTACAAAAATTAAAGGTAGAGCCGTTTACGGAGGTGGTGGAATAATGCCAGATGTATTTGTTCCAATAGATACTACAGGAACAAGTGATTATGCATCAAAATTATTACGAAAAGGAATTTTAAATCGTTTTAGTTTAACTTGGGTAAATAGTAATAGGTCTAAGCTACAAGAAAAGTACATTACTTTTAAAAAGTTTGATGAGAAGTTTAAAATAGAAAAGTTAACAAAAGGGTTAACAAAGTACGCAGAAGAAGAAGGGTTGGTTTTTAACGAAGCACAATTTAAAGAAGCTGAAGATTTAATTCATATTCGTTTAAAAGCAAGCGTTGCTCAGAATTTGTTCAATTTTAGTAGGTTTTATGAAGTTTTTAACGATTTAAATATTCCACTTCAAGAAGCAGTAAAGATTTTAGAAACAGGAGAGCTGTTTAAAATGTTAGAAAAGGAATAGGTTTTAATATTTATAGGCTTTTTTTTAATAATAAAGAACACTTGTTTGTGTACTAAAAAAAAAGCATTACCTTTGCAAACCTATTTTACTATAATAGAGATAAATAATAATAAAGATATTTAACGTGAATACATTAAGTTACAAAACAATATCAGCTAACAAAGAGACAGTAAACAAAGAGTGGTTGTTGGTTGATGCAGAAGGACAAACTTTAGGGCGTTTGGCAAGTAAAGTTGCTAAATTAATTAGAGGAAAGCACAAAGTAAACTACACTCCGCATGTTGATTGTGGTGATAACGTAATTGTGATTAATGCTGAAAAAGTAAATTTAACAGGAAAGAAATGGACTGATAAATCTTACATCCGTCACACAGGTTATCCAGGTGGACAAAGAGAGCTTTCTGCAGAGAAAATGCTTGCAAAACACCCAGAGAGATTAGTTGAGTTTGCTGTAAAAGGAATGTTGCCTAAAAATAAATTAGGAAGTGCATTATATACGAACTTACATGTTTACGTAGGTGGAGAGCATAATAAAGAAGCTCAAAAGCCAAAGTCAATAACATTAGATTCAATCAAATAATTATATGAGCGTAATAAATACAATCGGAAGACGTAAATCTTCTGTCGCTAGAGTTTACCTTTCTGAAGGGACAGGTAAAATGACTGTAAATAAAAGAGATTTTTCAGAGTACTTCCCTAAAGGAGTATTGCACTATAAGCTAAGTCAGCCTTTTTTATTAACTGATACTGTTGGTAAGTATGATGTTAATGTAAATGTTAAAGGTGGTGGTGTAAACGGGCAAGTTGAGGCTATTCGTTTAGGAATCTCAAGAGCTTTAGTAGAAGTAAGTGAAGAAAATAAGCCGTTGTTGAAAGCTGAAAGCTTAATGACTCGTGATCCAAGAATGGTAGAGCGTAAGAAGCCAGGTCAACCAAAAGCAAGAAAGAAATTTCAATTTAGTAAACGTTAATATTATAATTAATATAAATAAAGCTCTCTTTTTTAAGGGGGCTTGTTTAGTATCTA
>CALDTD010000174.1 GCA_937924345.1 uncultured Flavobacteriales bacterium
TTGTAACAGCATTAGAGTATATCGTGTCTCCATCAAAAACTGCTTTTAACGGGTATAAATCGACTAAACCAGTATCGAATGAAGCAATTGTAAAATCTTGTTCAATATGTTTTATATAACTTCCATTACTTGCCTCAAAAAATGTGTCAATTGGGGGAGAAGTTTCCCATATTTCAATTCCTTCGCCCAATTTAGCAGAGTCAGTAACCATTGGTAATATTATTTGCTGATTGCTTTTTTCAGCAGGGAAATCTATAGTAAGTTTTACCGAAACAGGTTCCCCAATTTCTAACTTGTTTTTTTCAGGAACAAGATTCATAATTACCTCGCCCTGAGAAAAAGATAAGGAAACAACGAAAAGACAATATATACTTAAAATTACTCTCATTTAGCGTTGTTTAAAAAGGTTCATGAGTGGAATAGTGTAAGGTTTTTCCGTTTTAATTAATGCATAATCGACACCTGCACGTCTAAAAATATCTTTTAATGCTGCATTTCTTCTTAATGCATTTGCTTTATAATTAGTTCTTACTTTTTTGCTATTTGTATTTATCCATTTAGATTTTCCAGATTCTTGATCTGCAAATTTAACGATTCCAATATTAGGCATAGATAATTCTCGTTCGTCTTGCACTTGTAATGCAATAATATCATGTCTTCTATTTGCTATTTTTAGTGCGTTTTCGAAATTATTGTCTATAAAATCTGAAATTACAAACCCAACACTTCGTTTTTTTACCACATTATTAAAATGTCTTAATGCGTCACTAATATCAGTCTTGTTATCAACGGGTTTAAATTCAATTAATTCTCTAATTATTCTTAAAATATGTTTTTTTCCTTTTTTGGGGGGAATATACAGCTCTACTTCACTTGTAAACAACATTAACCCAATTTTGTCATTGTTTTGTGTAGCTGAGAAAGCAATTACAGCACACAGTTCTGCTATTATTTCTTTTTTAATTACTTTGTCAGAACCAAATACTTCAGAGCTAGAAATGTCAACCATTAACATAACTGTTAACTCTCTTTCTTCATGAAATACCTTTACATAAGGATGATTAAAACGGGCAGTAACATTCCAGTCGATTGTTCTAATTTCATCGCCAGGCATATATTCTCGAACTTCGGCAAAAGCCATTCCCCGACCTTTAAACGCGGAGTGATATTCACCAGAAAAAACCTGGTTGGAAAGTCCCTTTGTTTTAATTTCGATTTTGCGTACTTTTTTTAAAAGTTCTTTCGTGTCCATTATTAGATTTAAGATTAATTGGATTCAAGGTTTAAGACTTACTATAGGTTAGAAAAGCCTTTTAAATGCACTTCGAAAAGTTCTAATCCTTTTAAGAAAGCATTCTTGAGTCATCGTATTTATGGTACATCAACCTTATTTAAAATCGTATTAATGATTGTTTCTGTATTTACATTTTCAGCTTCAGCTTCGTAACTTAAACCAATTCGATGTCTTAAAACATCGTGACAAACAGCTCGTATATCTTCAGGTATTACGTAACCTCTTTTCTTTATAAAAGCATAAGCTTTAGCAGTTGTTGCCAATGCAATACTTGCTCTTGGTGATCCTCCAAACTCAATTAGCGGTTCTAAGTCTTCTAAACCATAGGCTTTTGGTGTACGTGTAGCATAAACAATATCTACTATATATTGCTCAATTTTTTCGTCCATGTAGACTTGTTTTACAACTTCTCTAGCTTTAAGTATTGTATCAGTAGAAACAACTTTATTTGGTTTGGGAAATCCTGCTTGAGATACATTAGCGCGAATAACTAATTTTTCTTCTTCAATAGTTGGGTAGTCTAAAACGACCTTTAGCATAAAACGATCGACTTGCGCTTCAGGTAAAGGGTAAGTTCCCTCTTGTTCTACTGGGTTTTGTGTTGCCATTACCAAGAAAGGCTCTTGTAATTTATAGCTTTGATCACCAATAGTTACTTGTCGTTCTTGCATGGCTTCAAGTAAAGCACTTTGTACTTTTGCTGGAGCTCTATTAATCTCATCTGCTAGAATAAAATTTGCAAAAATAGGTCCTTGTTTAGAAATAAATTCTTCTTTCTTTTGGTTGTAAATCATTGTTCCCAATAAATCGGCAGGAAGCAAATCTGGTGTAAACTGAATACGACTAAAGTCTGCATCTATTGTTTTAGAAAGTGTATTAATTGCTAACGTTTTTGCTAAACCTGGAACTCCCTCTAAGAGAATATGTCCGTTAGCCAATAAGGCAATTAATAGGCGCTCAACCATGTGGGATTGACCGATAATTACCTTATTCATTTCTAGTTTTATAAGTTCTATAAATGCACTTTCCTTTTGAATAAGCTCGTTTAATACTCTTATATCTGTATGCTGCTCCGTATTTTGATTATTAGGGAGCTGAATAGAATTTTGATCTAAATCCATATTTTTTTATTCTTAATTTTCAGTAAAAACAAATATAGAAAAGACTTTTTGCTACAAAATGAAGTACTTGTTAAAAAATCTTAATCACTTTTTACAAACTATAAATTAATGCTCCAGATGCGACAACAGCTTTACCAACATTTCTTCCGGCTAATACATAGCTACCACCAAGAGAGATTCCTATCTTTTTATTTATAGGTTTATAAATTTGACCACCTATTTTGGTATAACCTATACCTAATGTTCTAAAGGAAGATCCAGACCCGTCAGCATAGTTTGTTCCTCCAAAGGCGTATTGGTAATCTAACCAAATATCCGTATAAATTTTGTTAGAACCATACCCAAATTTTAAGGATACAGGTATAGAAGATGGAGTAGGAGATGTTCTTTTTGTGAAACCACTCTGTGCAGTAATAAAAAATCCATTTCCAATATTTTGTTGAATAATTAGACGTGTATCTATACTACCAGCTTGTTGACCAATTGCAAATAATCCTTCTGTTTGGTAGTTAGTCATAGGTGTAGATTGTCCTAAAGAACCCAAAATTGAAGTATTACCTTTTTTTAAGAAAGCATACTTTAAAAACATCGATAGGTCTTGTAAGCTTTTTTCTGGGCCAGTAACTACAAACGGGATACTAATTTGGGCATCAAGTTTATCGGTAATACCTACTGCTCCGAAAAAGCTGTATGCTTGTGTGTTTCTTCCTAAGTTACTTAATCCATCGTTTGCATAGAATTTAGAAAAAGACTCAAAAGAAGCAGATGTTACCAAAGAAGCATTTCCCTTCCCTTTGCTATAGCCATCAACTGGAGCCTGTGCTAAAAGTACTGACGAGATAAATAAAAATGAAAAGGTAAAGAATATTCTATTAGTCATAATTGTATTTTTTTATTGGACGAATAAGTAAAATAAAACTTACACGATTTCCATCTTTTTTAATAAAAAGGAAGCATTCATATTTTTACAAACTCCATTTTTAATTCTATAGTCAAAGTGTAATTCGTTTGCTATAATTTCAGCATCGAAGTAATGGTTAATTACTTGAGGATACTCTTTGGAAATAGTGCATAATGCAAGATCGTGAGTAGCAATAATTCCTGTAGAACCGGATGAGACTAACTTTTGTACAAACTTTTTAGAACCAATTTCCTTGTCTTTACTGTTTGTTCCCTTTAATATTTCATCGAGAATAATAAAATAAGTCTCTTTTTTAATCTTATCTACAATAAATTTCAAACGTTTTAATTCCGAAAAGAAATAGGACTCATCATCTTTTAGAGAATCTGATGTTCTCATGCTTGTTATCAGTTGAATTGGACGAAATTCAAAAGCTGCCGCACAAACGGGCATCCCTATATTTGCAAGTACAATATTTAAAGAAATAGTTCTCAAAAAAGTACTTTTTCCAGCCATATTAGCACCGGTAATAATTACAAAATTATTGTCTTTTATTATTATGTTATTATCAACTCTTTTGTTTTTATTAATTAATGGATGTCCCAGACTTTCTGCTTTTATAATAACATCTGAATTACTAATTTGTGGATAATAATGCTCTGAATGGTTAAAAGCATAATTTGCGCAAGAAATTTGCGCATCAAAGTAATAAAGTGTTTCAAACCATTTTGGTACTGTAGTTTTATAACTGTCTAGCCACTTTTCTAATTTAGCAACTGCATTTAATTCCCAAAGAAATAGTGCATTTCCTAGTATTGCCACCACTAAATTATTACGACTATTCAAACGGTTTAGAGTTTTACCTAATTTTCTTAATGTAATAGAAGCCAATTCGCTCTTTGTTTGGATTGCTTTTCTTTGTTTTATGTTTCGAGGTGAATTGAATTCTTTCTCTTCAACTATTTTCAATAAAGCAGCATATTCATTAATTGTTTCAGCTGCTTTGTTCGCTTCCTGGTAAACCTTATTAGTTTTTGCTACAAAAGTTCCTGTTGTTATCATTCCGATTGCAAACCAAACAACAAAAAATGTAGTTGAAATTAAGTTAACAGATAATAATCCAATTACAATTATAGATAGAATTGGAAAAATAAATAAAACTGGTCTTAAAAATTTTGGAATATAATTCTGGTATTGACCTAGCCAATTGACTACAGATTCAGAAGTGTTGTTTTTATTTATAGCGTTGGAAGTAGCTAAAAAATGTTGACGCCATTCTAGTTCATCGGATAGCTCTTTAATTGCACTTTGTTTTTCAGTTATATTTTCAATATCATTTTTTTGTAGTAAATCGGCTAGTCGAATTTTCCCTCCATCGGTACTTGTACGATTAAAAAACTGAAAGAATGTTCCCTTACCAAATAAGTCAATATCGTAACTAAATGAATGATTTGGATTAAGGAATTCTTTTCCATCAGGTAAATTATCAAAGTTTCCATTTAGTACAGAAAGTTCTGTTTGATTTAAGTTAGCTTTATTAGTGAAGTAATCTTTTTTTACACTTAGCTGTGCATGTACTTGAACTAGATAAACAAAAATGAGGCTACTTATTATTCCGAAAATTATACAAAGTGATGGATTAAAACTTAAAAAATAACAACCTAAAATGATTACCAAAAAGACAAATATTCTTGCGATTACAATTGAGTTTGTCTTGGTTTTAAGTCTATTTATGCTTGTGTTTGAAGTAGCTAATCTTTTTGAATAGATTTCTTTTAAGGATTGACTCATTAAGTTTGTTTTGAGTCGGTAAAATTAAGAATTAAGATATGATTAATCTAATAACTGTGTTTTATTTAACTATTTGATACTTCTTGGTTCTCGTCTACAACTTCCCAAGTATGATCAGCAAGTAGTTTTACAGAAGCTACAAAAGTATGGGGGCAACCTTTTCTTCCCCAATCATTTGGGCCTACCATAAGTAACGAGGTTTGTCCTTCATTATCATATAAATGATAAATATGATTTATTAATGGATCGAAACGTACCTTGGCGCAATAAATTTGATTTGAGATATCTATTCTTTGCTGTATTTTCTTAGCTTGTTCGGCTAACAATTCCATCTGTTGTTTTATTTGAACAAGCTGTATGTCAGTTTGGTGTTCCATGGCGCTTAAGGCCTTAGATTTTATGTCACCTTCTTTTGTAGGTTCAATAGGTACACCACCTCTGTGATGGGAATAAGTTAACGTTCCAGGATTTTCTGTTATATGATCGTCGTCAATCGGATTAAAGAATTCTTTGTTGTTTTTCTTCTCACTCATACCTACTATTTTCAGTAAATATAATAAGTTATTAAACTTTAAATTGGTCGTTAAATAGGTTTTAACGTTGTTTAACCTTTTAGAATTAGTCTTTTTTAGTAGTTGTTTTTTCCCAATTTTCGTTACTCAAAAGATCACTAAATAGTTTCTCAAATGCTAATATTTCCCTAGGGTAACCAAATCGTCTGTAAACTTTTTTTCTAATTTTATCTATTACAATAGAAGTAGTTGTTGATGGTAAATCTGTAACACTAGCATTGTCATAATTATTATCCATCTGCATATAATTAATAGATTTGGCTTTGTTAACAAAGGTCATTAATTCTGTATAGTTAAGCTTTAAACTGTATTCGCCTTCTTTTTCTACAAATCTTTTCCCTTTGTATATAACAGTACCATCATTATATATATTCATCGAATAAACAGGACATTGACCAAAACATGTACCTTTATTTATTGATGCAAAAAGGGAATCGTTTTCGTTAATGTTTTCAAACTTATAATTAGATTGTGTTTCTTCTTTTTTTGATGTGTTTTTTGTTGCTTCCTTTTTGGAACTGCAAGAAAGGAACAAGAATGTTATAGAGATTAGTATATAGTTCATAATTTAATTTTTATTAGAAAGATAAATATCAAATTGTACAGCGAGGTTACCTTTTGTATCTTCTAAAGTTATCGGAAGTATTCTCAATTCAGCTTTGGGGTCAGATGCCCAAGGATCTTCTTGTATATTTGGGTCATTCTTGAAGTAAATTTGAGAAATTAATTCTTTACTATTTTGTTCTGTAACTCTGAAATGTATATGTGCTGGCCTATATAATTTACCATTTAAGTATTTTCCTGGTAATATAGTTTTAAAGGAGTATTCTCCATTTTCATTTGTATTCCAGCTTCCTCTTAGTTTAAACTCCTGGGATGTATTATCATAATTTCCTTCAACATCGCATTGCCATATTTCAATCAAAGCATTTTTTAATGGAGTTTTACAATCCGAACCATAAACGATTCCTTTTAAATCAATTTTTGAGCCTGCTATGTTGTTAGTGGTTAAATCTTGTCGCTTAGGTGCATTAGGTCTATAAAAGGGACCTAATATATCGTTAGTTGTCGCACAATTACTATTAAATGAATTTTCGTCTATTTTTTTTATGTTGCCACATGCAGAAATAGAAATTGCAGCTAAGGCAGAAGTGGTAATGAACTTTTTTCTATTCATTACAGCTTTTCTAATAAGAAATTAGTCATTTTATTGTATAAATGTAATCTTGTGTAGCCGCCATATATACCATGGTTTTTATTCGGGTAAGCCATAAAGTCAAATGGTATGTTTTTGTTTACTAAAGCACTATTCATTTCCATTGCATTTTGAAAATGAACGTTATCATCTGCAGAACCATGAATCAATAAGTAATTACCTTTAATTTTTTCTACATAATTAATTGGAGAATTAATATCATAGTTCTCACCGTTTTCTTGAGGAGTTCTCATAAAACGTTCAGTATAAATATTGTCGTAAAATCTCCAATTTGTAACTGGAGCCACAGCAATTGCAGACTTAAATACATCAGCACCTTTAGAAATACATAATGAAGACATGTAACCACCATAACTCCATCCAAAAATTCCAATTCTATTTTTATCTATGTATGGCATTTCGCCTAATTTCTTAGCTGCAGCTATTTGATCTTGTGTTTCATATTTACCCAATTGAAGGTAGGTACTGTGTTTAAATTCTTTTCCTCTGTAACCGGTTCCTCTTGCATCCACAGAGACAACGATATATCCTTTTTGTGCCAGTGATTGAAACCAAAAATAATTTCCATAACTCCATTTATCATTTACAGTGTTAATTCCAGGGCCACCATAAACAAACATTAGTAAAGGATACTCTTTTTTCTCATCAAAGTTCGATGGTTTAATCATCCAAGCATTTAATGATGTTCCATTCATATTTTTAACCCCAAAGAAAGTTTTTTCAGTTAAGTCAAAAGAATTCATAGTTTCTTTTAAATCAGCATTGTCTACTAATACGATAGGCGGTACATTGGCTTTACTCTTTGTATTATGAACCGAAA
>CALDTD010000175.1 GCA_937924345.1 uncultured Flavobacteriales bacterium
GCACAGTATTCTTGTTTACCAAACGAAGAAGGTGGAATTGTTGACGATTTATTAATCTATAGAATTTCCGAAGTTGAATATTTACTTGTTGTAAACGCCTCAAATATTGAAAAGGATTGGAATTGGATCTCAAAACATAACACGTTTGGTGTAGAAATGGAAAACATAAGTGATTCAATGTCTTTGTTGGCGGTTCAAGGTCCTAAAGCTACTGAAACATTGCAAAAGCTAACAGATGTAAGTTTAGCTGAAGTTAAATATTACCATTTTACAAAGGGAATGTTTGCGGGAGTAGATAATGTTATTCTTTCTGCAACAGGTTATACTGGTTCCGGAGGATTTGAATTGTATGTGCCTAATGACGTTGCCGAGCAAGTTTGGGACGCTGTTTTTGAAGCTGGAAAAGAATTTGATATAAAACCAATTGGTCTTGCAGCTAGAGATACGTTACGATTAGAAATGGGATTCTGCCTTTACGGTAATGATATTGATGATACAACTTCACCTTTAGAAGCAGGATTAGGTTGGATTACTAAGTTTACGAAAGACTTTGTAAATTCAGAAAACTTAAAAGCTCAAAAAGAAGCAGGAATTACTAAAAAGTTAGTTGGTTTTGAATTACTAGAAAGAGGAATTCCTAGACATAACTACACGATTGTTGATGCAGACGGAAATAATATTGGAAGAGTTACTTCTGGTACAATGGCGCCTTCTCTTAAAAAACCAATTGGAATGGGGTATGTGAATAAAAAATTCTCTAAAGAAGATTCAACTGTTTATATTCAAATTAGAAATAAACAAGTACCAGCTAAAATTGTTAAGTTTCCTTTTAAGTAATTTAAGTTTTATGTTTCTTAAGGTCTTAGCTAGCTTATCTTTATTTTTTAGTACTAATTTATTTTTTTGTCAATCGTTAAGTTTGTCTTTAGCAAAAAGTAAAACAACATATGAAATAGGAGAAGATATAGAACTGATACTTACTTTAAAGAGTAAAAAGCAAACATTAATTTGTAAGGATAAAAGTGATAAAGTTCTAGATGATAATGATTTTCAAAAGACAATTATCGTAAACTGTAATTCGGTAGGAGAACACAGCTTTGGTCCTTATATATTAACAATGAACGAAGAAAAAATAAGTTCAAATAATTTAAAAGTATTTGCTGTAGCCTCGGAATTAACAAAAAATAATGACACTATAATTAAAATTCTAGTGCCAGAAAAAGTAAAAGAAGGTGAAGAGTTTACATTAATATTAGAAAGCAATATTAATTTAACTAAGGCTAAAGAAACTAAATTTGATTTTAACTCTTTTAAAAATTTCAAGAATGTCGAATTAAAAGAGAGTCAATTCCTAAAACAATTAAATTCTGTTTATTCTAGCTCATCATCAATAAAAGATGGTGTAACAATTAACAATTATGTTTATACATTTAAATTGTTAGCTAAGCAAAAAGGAAATGTGTTTATCGATGAAAATCTATTTAACCCAGTACTTGTGATTCCTTTTTCAGCAAAGAAAGTAGAAATAAATTAAGTTATTTATTCCAAAGTTAATTATGATTGATAGAAAAAAAGTAGAAGTTTGCCATACACCTAGTTTGTATAATCAGTACAAAAAGGATAATCAAATTGTAGTTGTAATTGACGTTTTAAGAGCAACTTCTGCAATGTGTGCAGCTTTTGATAATGGTGTTGAGAGAATCATTCCTGTTGCAACATTAGAAGAAGCACAAGCTTATAAAGAAAAAGGGTTTATTGTTGCAGCAGAAAGGCAAGGACAAATTGTAGAAGGTTTTGATTTAGGTAATTCGCCTTATGGCTATATGACTGGTAAATATAAGGGAGAAACAATTGTAATAACCACAACTAATGGAACAAGAGCTTTTACTACTGCAAGCGATGCCGAGGAAGTTGTAATAGGTTCATTATTAAATTTAAATGCGTTAAGCGAATGGTTAATAAAGCAAGATAAAGATGTATTGTGTTTAGCTTCTGGCTGGAAAGATCGGTTTTGTTTAGAAGATACAATTTGTGCTGGAGCCTTTGTCGAAAATTTAATTGCTAGTGGAAAATTCATATCGGATGAAGATTCTTCAATTGCAGCAAAATATTTATATCGTTCTGCTAAAGAAAATCACTTTGCATTTTTAAAAGCTTCCTCTCATAGACGAAGACTAAGAGCATTAAATTTAAATGAAGACATGAAATATTGTCTTACACCTAATCAAACAAATGCTATTCCAATTCGAAAAGCGGATTATTTAGTGTTATTAGAGGAGTAATAAATGTTATAAAACTAAAAAAGCGAATCAATTTAGATTCGCTTTTTTTATAGCTAGTTTCCCTCGTCCTAAACTAAATAAGTTGACACAAGATTTACTTATTTATACAAAGATAGGAACAGCGAATAAAAAGTCTCAGGCTAAGTATGTATCCAAAGACAAGTATTGTTTTGGTTAAGAAAACAAGGGACTCAAGACTGGAGTAAACCTAAACAATATGTTTATCTTTCAAAAATGAAAAGAAACACCTGCTAAACAAATTAAACGTTTGGAATGAGAGTTAACTAATGAAAAGTTAAAGAATTAGATTCTTAACGATGTGGTAGACTATTCTTATGAACACTAAGGAACCTCTTTAAGAAAAAAAAACATAGAAGACTAAAGCAAGAAAAAAAAATAAGTCTAGCGCTATGTTGTAGAATATTTTGAGTGAGTATACAAGTGCTTTATCAATCAGAATAACGTTAATATAGCCAGACAAA
>CALDTD010000176.1 GCA_937924345.1 uncultured Flavobacteriales bacterium
TGAAGAATTTCGATAATATAAAAAGAATTTTTGACGTACCATATTTTCAATTAGAGCAGTATCCACAAGCAAAAGCTTTGGTATCTAAAGTTAATGGAAAATGGGCTAATACCTCAACCAAAGACTACATAGAACAAGCTAATTTAATTAGTAAAGGTTTAATAAAATTAGGAATTCAACCTGGAGACAAAATAGCAATTATCTCTAACAACAGAACAGAATGGAACATTTTAGATATCGGAATCCTACAAATCGGAGCAATTGATGTCCCTGTATACCCTACAATTACTTCCGAAGATTATGAATATATTTTTAATGATTCTGCCATAAAATATTGCTTTGTTTCAAGTAGAGAACTTTACGATAAAGCGAATGCAATAATAGATAAAGTTTCAACTTTAGAAAAAATATACACTTTTGAAGAAGTTGAAGGAGCTTCTAACTGGTCAGAAGTAATGGAGCTCGGTAAAGATGGTGACCAAGCAGAAGTGGAAAAGAGAAAATTAGTAATCAAAAATACTGATTTAGCAACAATGATCTACACTTCTGGCACAACCGGAAAACCTAAAGGTGTAATGCTTAACCACCAAAATTTAATAGAAAATGCTAAAGGGAGTTTTCCTAGACTACCAGTTTCTGAAGGAAAGGTAGCCCTTTCATTTTTACCACTATGTCATGTATACGAAAGAATGTTAATCTATTTATATCAAATGAGTGGAATAAGTATCTATTATGCAGAGTCTATTGAAACGATTGTAGATGATATTGCAGATTCAAAGCCACATGTCTTTACTGCTGTACCTAGACTATTAGAAAAAATACATGATGGAGTAATGGCTAAAGGTGTTTTAGCAGGTGGAATTAAGGCTGCTATTTTTACTTGGGCAATGAAACTAACCGAAACTTATGAATATGGTAAGCACCCTAGTATTCAAAGAAAGATTGCAGATAAATTGGTTTATAGTAAAGTAAGAGAAAAATTAGGAGGCAGAGTTCTTGCAGTAGCATCTGGTGGAGCAGCGCTTCAACCACGTTTAGCAAGGTTCTTTTTAGCAATCGGAGTCCCTGTTTTTGAGGGGTACGGGCTTACTGAGACATCTCCTGTTATAGCGGTAAACGCTTTTAGTACTGGTGTGAAATTTGGCACAGTTGGAAAAAAGCTAGATAATGTAGAAGTTATGATTGCTGAAGATGGGGAGATATTAACAAAAGGGCCTTGTTTAATGATGGGTTACTACAATCAAGAAGAAAAAACCAAAGAAGTTATTGATGAAAAAGGTTGGTTTCACACTGGTGACATTGGGGAAATAGATGCCGAAGGATTCTTAAAAATCACTGATCGTAAAAAAGAAATGTTTAAAACATCTGGAGGAAAATACGTTGCTCCACAAGTTGTTGAAAACAAGATTAAAGAATCTCAATTTATAGAACAGATAATGGTAATTGGAGAAGCTCAGAAACATCCTGCAGCACTAATCGTTCCTGCTTTTGATTTCTTAAAAGATTGGGCAGACAATAACAATGTATCTTACTCTTCTAATGAAGATTTAATAAAAAACAAAGCTGTAATCGCTAAAATTAATACTGAGATCAATAATTACAATGATTCTTTTGGAAAGTGGGAACAAGTAAAAAAGTTTGAACTTCTTTTAAATGAATGGACGGTAGACACTGAAGAACTTACTCCCACATTAAAGCTGAAGCGTAAAAACATTGCTAAAAATAACGAAGCGTTAATTAACAAAATTTACAGTTAACTTGATGCAACTTAAGTAACTTAACTTACGTCATTAAATAAAATAATATCAAATATATTAATTATGAAATTTTTAATCATTGTGTCCTGCCTTTTTTTCACAAGTTTATGCTTTGGACAAGAATCACATGGGAACAGAACAATTTCTTACTCTATTGACCTTCATAAGCTAAAGTATCAATCTCAGGAAGAAGGTATAGAAAATGCTTTGAAAAACATGGAGGGAGTCAAATCATGTGATGTAGATGCTTTAAACTATAAATTGAACATTTCTATTTTTGAACCAAAAAAAGAAAATAAATCGATTGATATTGATGATATAAAAATTGTCTTATCAAATAACAATGTGGAAATAGTTAATTACACAAAAAAAATAGCAATCGAAAATAAATAGAACGATGAAGAAAATTTTAAGCTTTTTAACCTTTATTACCCTATCAACTTTTGGTTTTTCACAAGGAGATTTTTGTAACAATGCTGCAGTAATAACGCCTAGTTTAACAAATTGTACTTGGGTTGCTGGAACATCAAATAATGCGACCCAGACGCTAGCTGGCTGTTCTGGAAACGCAGATGACGATGTATGGTATACATTTACTGCCAATAGTAACTCTATGACTATAAGCGTAGATCCAACAACAGGTTATGATCCTGTTATACAAGTTTTTAATGGTACTTCATGCGCGTCTGCTGCATCTTTGGGATGTGTTGACGATAATGGTTTAAATGGTAATGAAAGCATTACACTTAATAATTTAACAAGTGGTAACACATATACCTTTAGAGTTTATCACTTTGGTGTTGGATCGGGATCGTCAAATTTTAACGTTTGTGTAAAAGGACTAGCTCCAGCAACTAACAATACAGCATGTAATGCATTTGCATTACCAACAGTTACACCATCTTGTAATTTCGAAACTTACACTAATTCTGGATCTTCTGGTTCAAATATACCTGCACCAAACGGTTGTGGAGGATCTTCACCTTTTCAAGGTGGATATCAAGGCGGGGATGTTTGGTTTTCTGTAGTCGTTCCAGCTAATGGAGAGCTAGATATTCATACACAGTCTATAGGATTTTCCGATGGAGCAATGGCGTTATACAGTGGGTCATGTTTTGCTCCTACATTAGTTACTTGTGATGATGATGATGGTTTTGGTTCTATGCCTTATATATACCAAACTGGTTTAACTCCTGGTTCTACAATGTACATTAGAGTTTGGGAATACGGTAATAATAACAATGGAAAATTTGGTTTATGTGTTTCTACTCCGAGTAACGATGATTGTGTTAACGCACAATGGATTTGTGACCTTAATAATTACGGAGGTGTAACTAGTTCTGCTTACACAATTGATCAACCTGGTAATATGACTGGAACAGGTCAAAATAGTAGTACTAACAACAACCCTAATGCACCTTTTGGTCAAAATTATACGGGAAGCAGTCCAAACTCTCCAGTTCAAATAGATAATAATTCTTGGTTAGCATTTACTGCAAACGCAACAACTGCACAGTTATATATACAAGTTAACTTTTGTCAAGAAGACAATGGTTTACAAATGCAGATATTCCAAGGAACTAACTGTAATAACTTCGTTGCTGTTTCAAATATGTTAGAAACAACAAACTCACAAACCATTACAGCTTCAGGACTTACTCCAGGACAAACCTATTACATAATGACA
>CALDTD010000177.1 GCA_937924345.1 uncultured Flavobacteriales bacterium
GTTGTTAATCCTGCTAATGCAGAAGCAATTATTAATTTTTTGATTGTCATCTTAAATAATTTAAAGTTAGGTTTAAAGTGGTTTACTGCACCCTTATATACTTAGGTGCTAAAAATAATCATTTTCCACAAAGACTAAAACAAAATGTTTGCCAAATTGATTAATCTATCTATTTGAGTTGTCCAAAATAGATTAAAACTTTTAAATAATTAATAGTCTATCCCAGCGAAACTAGTTTTACTAACATACTCTGGAGTTTTCAGTTTCAAATTCAAATGGTTTCTTTTTGTATTGTAAATTTGGATAGGCTCTTTAAGAATACTCCTGTAGAGCCTTTTTTTATAACTTATTGATTTAAAAAAAAGAATCACAAACTTTAGAAGATTCTAAACGGTTAAGATTCTTACAAAATATCTTGCAATTTGAATGTTTGGTCTAATCGAACTCCTTTTGGCGTATGCTTAACTGTACAAACTTCATTGACACTATCGTGTTCTAAAAACAAGAAATAACCTTCATCAGCAGCTTTATTTAAAAACCATTCCTTTTCGGACAAGGTAAGCAATGGCCTCGTATCATACCCCATTACATAAGGCAAAGGAATATGACCTGTACTTGGAAGTAAATCGGCCATAAAAACAATTGTTTTGCCCTTGTAATTAATCATTGGAATTATCTGACTTTCTGTATGTCCATCAGCAAAAAAAGCATCTACATTTGCGAATATATTGTTAGTAATTGGAGATTCTGTTCTTTCTAAGAAATCTAATTGACCACTTTCCTTTAACGGCTGAATATTTTCAGTCAAAAAAGATGCTTTCTCTCTATTATTTGGCTCAGTAGCCCATTGCCAATGCTTTTTGTTGCTCCAAAACTTAGCATTTTTAAATACTGGTTCTGTGTGGGTTCTTTCTTCATTTGCCCACTTTACAGCTCCACCACAATGGTCAAAATGTAAATGAGTAAGTAATACATCTGTAATATCATCAAAAGAAAACCCTTTATTATTTAATGATTTTTCTAATGTTGCATCTCCAGACAAATGGTAATGACTAAAGAACTTTTCAGATTGCTTGTCTCCTATTCCAGTATCAATAAGAATAAGTTTATTTCCATCTTCAATTAATAAATTTCGCATACTCCATGTACACAAATTATTTTCGTCCGCTGGATTTGTTTTTTCCCACAATTGCTTTGGAACTACACCAAACATTGCTCCTCCATCTAATTTAAAATCTCCTGTCTCGATTGAATGTAATTGCATAATCTAATCTTTATATTCTTTCAGTTTTAATTCCTCACCATCAAAAACAGCATAGGTATAATGATTTAACCAATCTCCTGTATTAACATAAGTACAGTTCTCCGATATTTGATGTTGAATTGGAAGGTGCCTATGACCAAATATGAAATAGTCTATTTGATCGTTCTCTTCTAACTTTCTCTTACAATAACTTATTAGCCACTCTTTATCCTCTCCTAAAAAAATCTGAGGCTCTTTCTCTTTTTTGCGACTAGCTCGTGACCAATTATTTGCTATAAAAAAACTTAAGTTTGGGTGAATCCTTTCAAATAACCATTGGCAAAAGGTATTTGAAAAAACTTTTTTTAAAAATTTATATTTATTGTCTCCAGGCCCTAAACCATCTCCGTGGCCTAAGAAAAAAGTTTTATTAGAAAATTCAAATAGTTTTGTTCCTCTATGTATAGTAACACCAAGTTCTTTTTCTAAATAATCGAACATCCACATATCGTGATTCCCAATAAAAAAATGAATTGGAATTCCGCTATCTACAATATTTGCAATAGTTCCTAAAAAACGAGAAAAACCTTTTGGAGCAGTATATTTATATTCAAACCAAAAATCGAATATATCTCCCATAAGATATATTTCTTTGGCATCTTGACGAACAAGTTCTAACCATTTTACAATTCTCTTTTCTCGTAAAAGGCTAGTTTTAAAATCTGGTGTTCCTAAATGAAAATCAGAAGCAAAGTATATTTTATTCCCTACTGTTTTCATTAATAAATTGAAGGGTTATAAAACTCAGGAAATTTACCTTTAAAGTCTTTATAATAATCTTGAATTTCTTGCATATCTTTTTCAAAAGAATCCGAAGGAACAATCATCTTTTTAACTCCTCCAATCTTTTTCTCATAGTCTAAAAAACCAAGTAAAATAGGAACACTAGCGGTTTTAGCTATGTGATAAAAACCGGTCTTCCATTTTTCTACTCTTTTCCTTTTTCCCTCTGCAGGGACAGTAAAAATTAAATCTTTTTCTTTTAAAAGGCTTGCAGCAAAATTGACCATATTTTTACCATTTTCACGATCAACTCCTACAGCTCCCATCCAACGAAAAAAGAAACCAAATAATGATTTTGTATAGCTATCCTTAATCAAAAATTTAATATTAGTCCCCCTTTTCCAGAAAACAGCCATAGTAAAGAAAAAATCCCAATTTGATGTATGCGGAGCAGCAACTAAAACACCTTTATTAATCATGAATTTTTCATCATAATCCATCTTCCAGCCCGTTACTCCTAATACTAAACTTCCTAATATTTTTTTCATTTATGAAAGTTTATCTAATACTTTTTTCATTCTTACTAAAGCTTCTTCTAACTCTTTCTCGCTAGCTGCATAAGATATACGTATACATTTTGGAGCACCAAATGCATTACCACTAACCAAGGCTACTAACGCTTCGTTTAAAATATACATTGTTAAATCGTCAGCATCATTAATCTTATAATTCCCACAAGATTTTCCGAAAAATGAACTTATGTCTGGAAACACATAAAAAGCTCCTTCTGGAACATTTGTAATAACTCCCTTAATATTATTTAACCCTTTTAACATTAAGTCTCTTCTACCTCTAAATGCTTCTCGCATTTCAAAAGTTACAGATGGATTTTCTTTTATAGCTGCTAAAGCTGCACGTTGAGAAATACCAGAAGTACCCGATGTAATTTGTCCTTGCATTTTGGTACAAGCATCAGCAATCCATTGAGGTGCTCCTAAAAAGCCCAAACGCCAACCTGTCATCGCAAAAGCCTTAGAAACTCCATTTACAGTCACTACTTGATTATAAACCTCTGGCAATTCTGCTAAACTAAAGTGTTTTCCAATAAAGTTTATATGTTCATAAATCTCATCACTAATTACAATCATATTAGAGTTTTTAGCAATTACTTTTGCTAATCCTCTAGACTCCTCCTCACTATATAAAGAACCTGTTGGATTACATGGAGAACTGTAAATCATCATTCTTGTTTTAGATGTAATCGCTTGAGATAATTCGTAAGGTGTAATCTTAAAATCATTCTCGATAGATGTCTCAATAAAAACAGGTATACCTTCTGCTAATTTTACAATCTCTTCGTAAGTTACCCAATAAGGTGCTGGAATAATAACCTCATCGCCTGGGTTGATTATACTCAATACCACATTAGCTATTGATTGCTTAGCACCTGTTGAAACTACAATTTGACTTTCTTTGTAATCTAAATTATTGTCTCGTTTAAACTTATTAGCAATGGCTTCTCTTAACTCGTGGTAACCATTTACCGCCATATACTTTGTGTAATTTTGGTCTATCGCTTCTTTTGCTGCATTTTTTATAAAATCAGGCGTATGAAAATCTGGTTCACCAAGACTAAGACCAATAATGTCTAATCCTTTTTCCTTTAATTCTCTCGTCTTTCTAGCCATTGCAAGTGTGGCAGACTCTGATAAACTATTTAATCTATGTGAAACCTCTTTCATAAAATAATGCATTTTATAATTTACAAAATATCAACCTCTAAAATAAGTATTATTTAATTAGCTGCATCAATAAAGCTATCCTAAATAATTGTTTAGAAAAACATTCTAATTATTAAACTTTAGTTTCAAAAGTAAAGTTTAATATTCCTTAAATAAAAAACGCCAATTAGAATTCATCTAATTGGCGTTTTTTATTATAGATAAATATTTACTACTTCTTCTTATATACATCTCTTAACGAATCCTTTACATACTTTCGTAAGATTTTTTCGTCTCTAGAACTTAAGTTAACTCCCTTATCTTTTGAACCGAATACAGCAAATTGTAAATAACGGTTAGGATGCTCTTGTATATTCTCAACTAAGCGACCAGCCTCATCAACCATTCCGCTTATATTATTGTATAAAGTTGAATCTTTTAATAGCATTGTTAATGTTCCATCTCCATTTTCTAATTCATTTAAAATAGAATTTACATTATCTAAAGATGTTTCTGCCTTCT
>CALDTD010000178.1 GCA_937924345.1 uncultured Flavobacteriales bacterium
TACTTTTTTGGATATATCATTGTAGCTATGGTGCTAGTTCCCTTGTATTATAAAATGAATTTAACTTCTATTTACGGTTATTTAGAACAGCGTTTTGGTTTTTGGAGTTATAAGACAGGAGCAGTTTTTTTCTTGTTTTCAAGAATTTTAGGAGCTTCTGTTCGCTTGTTATTAGTTGCTAATGTTTTACAAGCTATTTTATTCGATGCTTGGGGAATTCCTTATGTGTTTACGGTTATTATTTCTGTATTACTCATTTGGGTTTATACCAATAAAGGAGGTATTAAAACCATTATTTGGACAGATACGTTACAAACGGTTTTTATGTTGGGCGCAGTTTTTTTAACCATTTATTATTTAAGTAATTTAATGAACCTTTCCGAGTCTGGAGGGTTAATAGATACAATTAACCAGAGTAATTATTCTAAACTTTTCTTTTTTGAAGATTTAAACGGGAGTAATCATTTCTTAAAACATTTTCTAGGAGGTATTTTTATTACTGTAGGAATGACAGGGCTAGATCAAGACATGATGCAAAAGAATTTGAGCTGTAAGAATGCAAAAGAAGCTCAAAAGAACATGATATCTATGGCAGCATTATTAGTTGTGGTAAATTTAGTTTTTCTATCTCTAGGGGCTTTATTATACCTCTATTCGGCTAAAACAGGAATAGGAGCAACAGTAAAACCAGATATGCTCTTTGCAGAAATAGCATTGCATGAAAATACTGGAACTATAATTGGAATATTATTTTTGTTGGGAGTAATTGCAGCAGCCTACAGCAGTGCCGATTCTGCTTTAACTTCTTTAACAACTTCTTTTTCAGTCGATTTTTTAAATGTAGAAAAGAAAGAAGCGCAAGAATCTGAACGTATTCGTAAGTCCGTACATGTTGCAATGTCGGCTGTGATTGTATTAGTTGTTTTGTTATTAAAATATGTTACCGATGGTTCAGCCATTGGTTTACTAATGAAAGCAGCTGGTTTTACCTACGGGCCGTTAATAGGTTTATTCTTCTTTGGAATATTGACGAACCGAAGTTTAAAAGACAATCTAGTGCCTGTTGTTACAGTTTTAGCAACCATAACGGTCTTTATAAGTTGGTTTTACTCAACAGGTGCTCCAGGAGTAGAAAAGGGTACTTTAGGTATTTTTGGGGCTTATCAATTCGGCTTTGAGATTATTATTTACAATGCCTTCCTTTCTTTTTTATTGTTAATGTGTATTAGTAAAAAGAAGATTTAATTATCGTTTTAGCAAAGAAAAAGGGGTGTTGTTTACAATAAACAACACCCCTTTTTTGACTTTTAAATTGAGTTATTTAATACCTAAGTACTTTTTAACGTTACTATCAGTTTCGTTAGACTTTAATTCGTCAAGAATTTTTTTAATTTCATTTTCCTTTGCTAATAGAAAGTTTACATCTTTTTCCTTTTCGATTGATTTTTCTAATTCCTCATTCTCCATCTCTTTTGTTAATCTAAAACCTTCATTATGAAAATGTTGTTCCAATCCAGAAAGTAATTGATACCCAGAAAGCTTCACAAACCACATACTTTCGTTTTGTGCAATATCTTTATAAACAGGAATTCCTTTGGCAATTTCTTTATTTTCTTGGTTCATTAAGTATTTATTATAATTCTGCAAGAATCCATATTTGTTCATCGCACTTAATTCAGAAATATTATTTTTAAAGAAATCGTGTTCCTTAGCAGTTCCATTTTCTGCATAGATTTCAGCAATAATATTATTAATTTTAGCACTTTCTATATGCTCATTTGCTTTCGCTAATTCCATTCCTTTTTTAGGGTTTAGACTTGCAAGTGCTTTAATTCCACTGCCTAAAACATTATAAGACTGATCTTTAGTTGCTTTTTCATATACACTAACCAACGATTGGTCTTCGTTAAAGTATTTGCTTAAATATTTAACTGCCTTAGCTCTTTCTTTAGGATGTTTACCAAACTCAGCAATAGAAATAAGTTTCTTTTTAACTAAATCTGGATACGCAGCAACGGCTTTCTTTAGCTTAGCCATTGCCATTGTTTTTACATTCCAAAAAGGAAAGTCCAATGCTTTTATTACCGCTTTAATTGCAGCATCATCACTACTGTTTCCAATTTTTGCTAACGCTTCTTTTTTATCTAACCAAAGTGGAGCATTATTTAATTGATAGATCCATTGTTCCGTATTTTTTTTATCTACTTTTTTAGCTAATAAAGTTTTGGTCGCGTCTATATTTACTAATGAAGGTTCTTCGGTAATTCCTTTAAAAACTATTTTTTCTTCTACTTCATCTGCCCAAACTAATTCACTTTGAACTCCTTTTGAAGTATAAATATCTATCGCAATTGGAAGTTTATACAATGGCCATTTTTCAAAATCTTGCTTCTGTAGAATAGTAACGGTCAATTCTTGTGAAGTAGCATCATATTCTTGTTCAAAACGAACAATTGGGTGCCCACTAGCTAAAAACCATTGGTTAAAGAACCAGTTTAAATCTTCACCAGTTACTTGTTCAAAGGCTAATCTCAAATGTGCAATTTCAGTATTCTTATAAGCATTTTCCGTTAGGTAAAGCTTAAGCGCAGCAAAGAAAGCTTCATCACCAACGTATGTTCTAAGCATATTTAAAATACGACCTCCTTTGTTGTAAGAATGCCCATCAAACATGTCTTCTTTATTTTCATAGTCATATCGGATCATATCTACATGACCACCTTGTTGTGCAGATAGAAAATAACCTTCCATCTCGCTAAATGCATTCATATCCGCTTCCATCTTTCCGTACTTATGCTCATCCCACAAAAACTGGCTATAATTCGCAAAAGATTCGTTCAATGGTAAATTTGCCCAACTTTCGCAAGTAACTAAATCACCAAACCAGTGGTGAAACAACTCGTGTGCAATTATAGATTCATTTCCACCGTCAATTAATTCTCTTTTTGTTTGATATAAAAAATCTCCGTGGATTGTCGCAGAGGTGTTTTCCATTGCTCCAGATACATAATCTCTAACAACCACTTGACTATATTTTGCCCAAGGGTATTCTACTCCTAATAATTCTGAGAAATGAGATAACATACGTGGTGTTTCTCCAAAAATTGCTTTTGCGTGTTCTTCGTATTTTTTCTCTACGTAGTAATTTACTTCCATCTCACTTCCGTCTTTTCTTTTCCACGTATCATTTACAATAGAAAATTCTCCAACTGTCATCATAAACAAGTAAGTAGAGTGAGGTTTATCCATTACCCAATGGTCAACTCTTTTACCATTTTCTACTTTTTTCGAATCCTTTAAATAACCGTTAGATAATGTTTGATATTTATCAAGAACAGTCATATAAATTTCATGAGTAGTTTTTTCCATTGGATCGTCAATAGTAGGAAACCAAACCGAACTGGCTTCTGTTTCTCCTTGTGTCCAAATTTCTTGATGTTTGTTTGGGTTCGATCCATCATGATTAATAAAATATAAACCTTTAGCATCTGTAATAGCCGAGCTTCCAGATTGACTCACTTTCTCTGGGTTTGCTGTATAATCTATTACAACATTGTACTTTTCACCAGCTTTGTATTCTTTTGGTAATTTAATGCTTAGAAAAGATCCGTCTGTTGTATATTTTAAAGGAGTGTTATTCCCTTCTAAAGTTACGCTATGGATATCCATAGCTTTTGCATCTAGAATTAAACTATCTGTAGCGTAGAAATATGGAGTAGCAGTAATAATTGCTTTACCATTTAATTGTTGATTCGCCCAATCGAAACTAACATGAAGAATAGTATGTAAAATATCAGTTTTCCTTTTTTCAGACGGGTTATAATGCGCTCTTTTAACAGGTTCTTTTTCTTCTACTTCCGCTATTGATTCATCAACAACGATTTCGATTGGTTCTGTAACAGTTTCCTGAATTTGTTTTTTCGGAGAACAAGAAAACAACAATGTGCTAACTCCCAAAGTTGAAACAAGTACTTTATTTATCATGATATTTTATATTTAATCGTTACAAAGATGTAAAAAAATAAAAGATAAGCAGACCTCCTTTGTCATGTTTCGTACTTTTAGTAATTTTATAGTAAATAGAAACTTACTGTATGCAAGCCAAAATAAACGGGTCAACCGTAATTGATTTTATCCCAGAACAAGAAAATCCTTTAAAAGGAAAAGACTTTGAATTAAGTGTAATAGATGAATCTAAAAAAGAAATAAGAGTTGCTTTAGATGGGAAAAAATATACTGGAAGACTCTTACAGTTAAATGCGGAAGAGAAAAAAATAATATTAAAAGTAAATGGCCATCGCTTTACTGTAGAATTAACTGATGAGTATGACGCTTTATTGAAGTCTCTTGGA
>CALDTD010000179.1 GCA_937924345.1 uncultured Flavobacteriales bacterium
GTACTCGTAAACCAATCTAAACCGATTAGTTTTGCTGCTTCTATAGTAGCTTCTATCGGTAAACCTGTTTCTGCACTGTTTTGGGTAAATAAAGAATGTAAATGTGTATCACCTCTGTACCAATCAGTTAAACTTGGTAAATCATCACTAGACCTAAAAACTCTTAATCCTATTGTTTCATCGTCGATTGTAAAGTTGGCAAAAGAGAATGTAACTTCTAAATCTATTATATCTTCCATTCCTACTAAATCTGTGGCAGGAATATTAAAAGTAAAATAATAGTAAGGTTCATCCACTTCTACATAATCATCTCCAAAAAAGTCTGAATCTTCATTAAAGTCCATTGTGTAATCATTTGAACTCGTAAAACTTGCATCTTTAAACTCTTGAATTTCTAATTGAGGATCATTTGGCGATTTAGAAGAAAACATTGCCTTAAAAGCAGCGTCATTTAACATGTTGTATTTTAAAACTGGTCCAAAATTGGTTGCTGTAGAATTCTTTATTCTGATATTTATATAATCGAGTTGTAAAGTTAGTCCCACAAGTTTGTGTGCATCATGTATATAACAATGTACAGGGATTGAATTTATATTTCCGTTCTCATCTAGCTTTTTCATTCTCCAAGGTGCATCAGCATAAGATTCTGAATAGAGTGTGTTAGATTGTTTCGTTGTCCAATCTCTGCCTCTTAGACGGCCCATTGCAATTTTTTTCTTAAAAGTAAGGTTAGGTGAGTGCCAACCTCCCCAGTGGCTTTTCTTTCCGTAGACTTCAGTAATTTCGATCTGAACAACGTCTTCAACAATGTTAAAACCATCTTTTGCAATAGTGAATTGTTTATCTGTGTAACGTTCTCTATTTTTTATTGACTTTATTTCAATAAATTGAACGGGTTTAGAATTAATCAATAAATCGATTCGAATATCTGATAGTGCTCTTTCATTGATGTTTTTAAACTGAAAATGATAGATATATGAAGTTTCAGTTTCTTCAATATTAACATTGTTAATTGTCACAAACTCCCCACCATGTGCAAAACTTAAGATAGAGATTAGGGTAAAAAAACTGATTAAAATTAGTTGTCGCATTTATAAATGTATTTAAGAAATACTAAGTTAGTAAAAATTATAGCTATAATTCAATGCTTTAACGCTTAAATTAGATTTTGAAAAGGTTTATTAAATAAGAATCAAAAGATTTTAATTAATTTTGATGTTAAACGATTAATATGTCTGGAGGAGAAATATTTGTTGCCATTTTTGTGATGGTTTTTTTTATAGCATTCATTATAATTGGTTTGTGGTTGTTTCGATACAACAAAAGAGAAAGAGAAGAAATAGCATTGCGTAACGAGCAGCGTAAATTAAAATAGAAGTATGTTTGGAAACGGAGATATGGGTGATATGATGGCTAAATTGCAGCAAATGCAAGGAGCTGCTGAAGCATCTAAAAGTAAATTAGAAACCATTGAAGTTCAAGAGAAATCTCCCGATGGTAGAATTCGTTTTGTGATGAATGGAAATAGAAAATTGAAAGAAGTTACTTTTATCGACGAAAGTTTATTAGCGCCAGAAAATAAAGAAGAGATTGAAGATTTATTAGTTATTGCATTCAACAGAGCGCTTGAAGATGCTGAGCATGTAAATGAGGCTGAAATGAAAAACTCTGCTTCGGGGTTGTTTCCTGGAATGTAATTTGAAAAATGAATGTGTTGTTAGAAGCCTTTTTGGTATCGTTTTACACATTTATTTTTTTGTGGCTTATTCGTAAGAATCAGTTTTTTTTAAGAAGTGGAATACCTAAGCAATGGCTTTATTTTCTATTTATTTTAAAGTTAATTGTTAGCATTGCGCTTTATCTTATTTATACCAAGTTTTATACAGTTAGATCAGAAGCAGATATCTTTAAATATTTTGACGATAGTGCAATAGTTTTCAATGCTTTAAAAACAAATGTTATAGATTACATTAAACTCGTTTTTTGGAAAGTCCCAGATACAAATTACTATTTCGAAAACTATCTTGTTAAGATGAATTACTGGGCAAACCCGAACAATTCTATCTTTTATGGAGATTCTATTTTAATGATTAAGATTAATGCGTTTTTTCGACTTTTTTCTTTAGGAAGCTTTCATGTCCATGTGCTCTTTTTTAACTTTTTAAGTTTTGTAGGTCTCGTTGCTATATATCGATCTTTTAAAGCAATGTTTTACATTAGAAAGGAGTGGTTAATTGGTGCTTTATTTTTATTACCATCGGTTTTGTTTTGGTCTTCTAGTGTTTTAAAAGAAAGTTTACTTTTATTTTTTCTAGGTATAATCTGCTTTAACCTTACTAAAAAGAAACAGTATAATTTCACTTCTTTCATCATTATTTTATTCAGTCTAATAATGTTAGTTTTACTCAAGTTTTATGTAGCTCTTCCGTTGGTTTTAGTAATGTTTTCTTACCTAATAAATAAATTTGTTAGAAAACCATTTGTAGTTTATCCTCTACTGATTTTTGTTGGAATTATTATTATTTTTAACTCTAGTTTACTTAAGGTAATTGTTTTAAAACAACAAGATTTTATTCAGCTTGTAGAGAATACAAATGCAGGTAGTTATTTTGAAATTCCTGTTTTACAAGCAAGTTTTTTGAGCGTTTTACAAGCCATCCCTCAAGGAATCTTAAACTGTTTTGTAAGGCCGCTTCCAAATAGTTCCTTATCTATAATGGCATTGCCTGCTTTGTTAGAAAACTTATTAATTTTAGTTGGAATTGGCTTTGCTTTTCCTCAAATCATAAAAAAGAAAACCTGGGTGAAGAATAATATTAATTCCTTATTGTTTTTAATAGTTTTTACATTGTTACTTTTTTCAATCATTGGAATTACAACA
>CALDTD010000180.1 GCA_937924345.1 uncultured Flavobacteriales bacterium
CTTGTTGATAAATGGGAACGAAAGGATTCCTGCTGGTGATTTTAAGGTTGGTGATCAAATATCTATCTACGATAGACTTACCCAAACTAGAACTAAAGGAACAGTCATTGAAACTAATGTTTTAACAGAGAAGTATGAATCAGTGTATAACATTCATACTTGGTTAGAAAACTTTGTTGTAGAACGAGGAAGTGGAGACATAGATAAAAATTAATACACTAAATAGATTTACTTAATGCAGTTTTACCTATTGGTAAGGCTGCGTTAATTAATAAAGATACTTTGCTCAAATAAATATAATAATCTAGATCCGTACCAACTAAATAGTTCCCCATCTACAATTTTAACTATTGAGTTAGGGATTAACTGCTCAAATTCCTTTAAATGCTTTTCTTTAAAAGGATAAGGTTCGCTAGATAAGAATATATAATCAGGTTTAAGTCTATTTATTTCTTCAATGGAAATCGTTTTGTACCTTTCCTTATTAAAGCAATTTTTATATCCAAGTGTAGAAATTATATCATTAATGTAAGTAGATCGACCAACTGCCATGTAAGGGTCTTTCCAAATAAGGTATAGCACTTTTTTTAATTCTCCGTTAGGTAAATTATAGTTATGTTTATTATGCTCAATCTGTTGAATTAAATTCGTGGCTTTTTCTTTTCGATTACAAATCTCACCAATTTTATATATTGCCAATAGTGATTCTTTATATGAATTTATATCGCTAATCCAAACAGGGTATAGCTGAATTAACCCTTCTATTTCTTCTTTAGTGTTTTCTTCTTTGTTGGCAATAATTAAATCTGGATTTAAGGCTTTGATTTTTTCAAAGTTTATTGTTTTTGTACCTCCAATTTTAGTTTTGTTCTTACGCCAATTCTGGGGTTTTATACAGAACTTAGTAATGCCAACAACCTCTTTTTCAAGATCTAAATCATAAAGTAATTCGGTAAGTGATGGTACTAAGGAAATAATTCTTTTTGGTGAAGAAGGAATATAAATCTTATTTCCCATCATGTCTGTAACTTGTTTCATATTTTTAGTCTAAAATATGTAGCCTGTTCCATAGAACATTCCAAAAGTATTCACTCCAACAGAATAACTAGCACCTAAATACATAATAAAACTTTTGCTTTTTATTATTCTTATTCTATTAGTTATTAATGGAGCTAATGCTAAATCGTTGTTGCTTTTTAAAATGACACTAGCTAAAGTTCCAGCATCAAACTCTACCGTTGCATCAAAAGGGATATCAAAATCAAAAAGCTTAAATTCTGCACCTGTAGCAATTGTGGGGGAAGCTCGTTCGCTAATTAGTTTTCCATCTATAATAAATTGTTTACTTTCTGTAGGTAAATTGAATACAAAAGGAATTTTTATCCTTTTAAATGGTCTAAATTCAGCAAAGAACAACATCGAGTTTGTAGGGATAACAACGTTTAAATCGTTTTTAATAGACGTTAGTTGATCATTAGAAATAAACAAAGTTGATTGACCAAAACTTAATTCAAAGTTAGTCGCAATAGAGTCCTCTTCATTTTGTCCAAAAAATGGACTTATAAATAGAAAAGAGAGAAATAATAATTTACAATATTTTAAATAAAAATTATGCAATAGCATTTATTAAATCTTGCTTAGTTATAATATGGTGCTTATCTGAATCATAATGAACTACAACAGCTGTAGATCCCTTTTTAAATAAAATTGATAAATCTTCTAGACTAGCTGTACCTTTTACAATTGGGAATGCAGTTTCCATTATTGTTTTTACAGGTAGTTCTTTTAGCTCAGGTTTTTCAATTAGTTCAGCAAATAGTTTATTGTCAGACAACGAGCCTACAAAACTGTCACCTTCAGCAACAGGAATTTGAGAAATTCCATATTGTTTCATCATTATTATAGCTTGAGAAATTGGGGTGTCTGGTGTTACAGTAACCAGGTGTTTCCCTTGGTGATCTTTTATTAAATCAATAGCGCTTGACTTTTCTTCCTCTAAAAAACCTCTTTCTCTCATCCAGTCGTCGTTGAACATTTTACCAACGTATCTACTTCCATGATCATGAAATAAAACTACAACAACATCATCATCTTTTAACTCATCTTTGAGTTGTAAAATTCCTTTTACAGCAGAACCTGCAGAATTACCAACAAAAATACCTTCTTCTTTTGCTAATCTTCTTTGGTAAACAGCTGCATCTTTATCAGTTACTTTTTCAAACTTATCTATAACGTCGAAATCTACATTTTTAGGGAGTATGTCTTCACCAATTCCTTCAGTGATGTAGGGATAAATTTCGTTTTCATCAAAAATACCTGTTTCGTGATATTTTTTAAATACAGATCCATAAGTATCTATTCCCCACATTTTGATATTTGGGTTCTTTTCTTTTAAAAACTTACCAACACCAGAAATTGTTCCTCCAGTTCCAACACCTACAACAAAGTGAGTAATTTTTCCTTCGGTTTGTTCCCATATTTCTGGCCCAGTACTTAGATAATGTGCTTTAGCATTAGATGGGTTGTCATACTGGTTTACATACCAACTGTTAGGGGTCGTTTCTGCTAATGTTTTGGATACGGAATAATATGAACGTGGATCATCTGGAGCTACATTGGTAGGGCAAACATGAACTTCAGCTCCAACTGCTCTCAAAATATCCATTTTCTCTTTACTCTGTTTGTCACTAAGGACACAAATTAATTTGTAGCCTTTCATAATACAAGCTAGAGCTAAGCCCATACCAGTATTTCCTGATGTACCTTCAATAACAGTTCCTCCAGGTTGTAGTCTTCCGTCTGCTTCAGCGTCCTCAATCATTTGAAGCGCCATTCTATCTTTAACGGAGTTGCCTGGGTTTGTAGTTTCTATTTTTGCCAAAATAGTCCCTTTTACATCTTTAGTAATTCTATTTAGTTTTACTAAAGGTGTGTTTCCAATTGTTTCAAGTATGTTGTTATAGTATTTCATTGAC
>CALDTD010000181.1 GCA_937924345.1 uncultured Flavobacteriales bacterium
AGCGGATTTGGGTTGCTACACAAAATGGCTTGAACTTAATTTCGCTTTTAGATGATGATCCACATATTGCTAATCTTTCAGTTGAACGCTACCTACACGACCCCGAACCCCTTCGCAGCCCTAGAATATCTTTTATTAGGCATATATTTAATTTAAAATAGTTTATCGGATTTTATCCAAAGATATTTATTTAATGCAAAATAAGTAGATAAATAACTAATTAACATTCCAGAAATCACTAATGCGCCAAAAATATTTCCAATTAATATCATTTCTTTTTCAAAAACAGCAGTGGACGAAGTCACTTTTTCGATTGACTGTGGGTTAAATTCGGCTAATAAATAGCCTGTTCCAAGCAATAATAAAATAGCAATAACTCCAGATATTATACCTTGTAAAATGGCAGCATTTAAAAATGGACGTCTTATAAATCGAGACTTTGCACCAACCAATTGCATAGTACGTATAATAAAACGTTTAGAAAAGATAGCTAGTCGTATGGTATTATTTATTAATAAAACAGCAATTACCAGTAATATGAGTGCTGCAAAAAGTAAGAATAATTCTAGCCGTTTAAAAGACTTTCCGATTTCTAAAAAGTGAGCTTCGTTATAAAAGACTTCATCAATCAAATATTCATTTTCAGCTTCTATTGCTTTTTTAAAAGCTGCTGCAGAATCTTTGTTGACGTATGCGGCACTTAAATTTACAACAATAAGCTGTTTAAGTGGAACAACACCATCTAAAATATCAAAAACATCTTCTCCTTGTTGCTCCATTAATATTGCTTTCGCCGAATCTTTAGACACATAGTTTGCAGATTCTACAGCAGGAAGCGCAACGATCTGTTTTTCTAACTTCCTTACATCAATAGTTCTAGCATCATCTTTAAAATAAACATCTACAACTAATTGCTCTTTTATGTCGTTTGAAGCAGTATTTGTTAATGCTATGATATAAGCCAACAACCCTAATAGAAATAGGAGTAGAGACATTCCTAAAATGGTAGAAGTTGCAGTTGTTTTAATTTTTTTTGTTTTACTCACTTAATGAATTATTTTCTTCTGCTAAATTAATAACTTAGTTTAGTTTTTAACCAAGTTTGATTAAGTTTTGTTCTACTGGAGTTGTTGATAAAGTTTTTATTCGAACCAAGTTATTAGTTTGATGATTATTTTTTTGAACCAATTATACTTAGGGTAAATCAACTGACTTGTTGTGTGTTTTTTACGTTGTTTTAAAACAGCTCTTTTATTGGTAAACTCTAAATAGCCAAAATGCCCATGTGCTTTTCCTAAACCAGAATTTCCAACGCCACCAAAAGGTAAATTTGGATGTGTAAACTGAATAGTTGTATCATTAATAACTGTTGTCCCTGCTGTAGTTTCTTTAATAAATTGCTGCTGCTCTTTTTTAGAATTAGAGAAAATATATAATGCCAAAGCGGATTCGTTTGAATTAATTAACTTAATCGCCTCTTGTAATTTTTTATAAGTGATTATAGGGAGTATTGGACCAAATATTTCTTCTTGAAAAATAGGGTTTTCGATATTAATATTGTCTAAAAGAGTAGGAGATATGAAGTTTTCTTCAGCATCAAATTGATTACCAAATACAACTTTTCCACCTGCTTCTATACTCTTGTCTAGTAACGCTTTTAAACGATCAAAATGTTTAGCATTTACAATTCTAGCTAGCGAAGGATTTTTCTTTATTTCATCAGCATAGTTTCCATACATCTCAACAAATTCAAACTTTAACTCTGTTATCAGTTTATCTTTTATTGATTCTTCTACAAGTAGATAGTTAGGAGAAATACACGATTGTCCATTATTAAAAAACTTCCCCCATATTAGTTTTTTTGCTGTGCTTTTAAAATTTGTATTTTTAGTAACGACAACTGCATTTCTCCCTCCAAGCTCTAATGTTACAGAGGTAAGATGTTTTGCAGCTGACTGCATAATAATTTTTCCTACTTGTGGACTTCCTGTAAAGAAAATATGATTCCAAGGTAATTTTAGTAAGTTTTGTGTTTCTTCAATACCACCTTTAACTATAGAAACTTCCTTTGGAGAAAAAATCTCTTTTACCATTTTGATTAAAAGAAGTTCAGTATTGGGAGTTATTTCAGACGGTTTTAAAACAACTGAGTTACCTGCTGCAATAGCCGATACTAATGGGCCAACCGCTAACATAAAAGGGAAATTCCAAGGAGCTATAATTAAACAAACTCCTTTTGCTTCTTTTACAATGCTCCCTTTAGTACCAAAAAGAGTTAGAGGTGTTTTTACTCGTTCTGTTTTTGCCCAATTTCTTAACTCTTTTAGGGCTTGGTTAATTTCGCTAATTACAGGCTTAATTTCTGAGATTGCGACTTCTTGAGGGGACTTATTAAAATCATTATATAATGCTAATTTTATAGCATCTTGATTTTGTTTAATCCATTTTTTTAATTTGAGTAATCGCTCTTTTCTAGCAAAAAGGCGTTCTTTTTTTAATACGTTTAGGAAATGTTGTTGCTGTATTTTAAAGAGTTGAGTATAATCATTGTCAGCTGTAGACATAAGCTATGAGTTTATTCGTACATCATACCAACTACTACTGCTGTTAATAGACAAGCAACAGTACCTCCAACTAATGATCGCATCCCTAATTGAGAAAGTAATCCTTTTTTGCTAGGTATTAAAGCTCCAATTCCACCAATTTGAATACCTATGGAAGCAAAGTTAGCAAAACCACAAAGCATGTAAGTACTCATTATTACTGATTTTTCGGAAAGCATTCCTGAACTTTTCATTTCGCCTAACTTAATGTATCCTACAAACTCATTAACGACTGTTTTTGTTCCCAGTAATTCTCCAACAAAAATAGATTCAGACCAATCTACTCCCATTAACCATACAATTGGTCGTCCCATATATCCTAGTATTAATTCGAAAGAAAGAACTTTATATTGAGTATTACTAGCAATCCAATCGTTAACACCACCAAAGCTTCCCATCCAACCTAAAATTCCGTTTCCTAAAGCCATTAGAGAGATAAATACTAATAACATTGCACCAACATTTACCGCTAATTTTAAACCATCGGTTGTTCCATTGGATATTGCTTCGAGTGCATTTGTACCAATCTTATCTTTAGAAATACTTAAGTCAGTATTAATTTTTTCTGTCTCTGGGACTAATATTTTTGCAGCAACAATTGCAGCTGGTGCAGAAATAATAGAGGCAGTTAATAAATGTTTTGCAAAGAAAATACGTTGTTCTGGATCATCACCTCCTAAAAAGCCAATATATGAAGCTAATACTCCACCAGCAATTGTTGCCATTCCACCGGTCATCAAACACATAATCTCCGACTTTGTCATTTTACTTAAATATGGTTTTACTAGTAATGGTGATTCTGTTTGACCTAAAAACACATTACCAGCGGCCGCTAAACTTTCCGCACCTGAGAGGCGCATTATTTTTTTCATTACCCAAGCGAAACCGTATACGATTTTTTGTAGAACTCCCCAATAATAAAGAAGACTCATTAAAGCAGAAAAGAAAATAATTGTTGGTAATATTTTAAATGCAAAAGTTAATAAAGGAGATTGGATTTTACCAATTCCAAATTGACCAAACAAGAAATCTACACCTACACTAGTATATTCTATAAGAGTTACAAAACCTCGGCTTACAGATTCAAACCCAGATTCTATCCACCCAATTTTTAGTACTAAAACAGCAATAATAAGTTGAAACCCCAATCCTGTTGCTACCAGTTTCCAATCAATTGCACTTCTGTTTACACTAAACAACCATGTAATTAAGACTAAAAAAAACATTCCTAACATTCCTCTTGCTATAGAAGAAAGGTGAAAACCAGGAACTGCTTCTAGCTTTGAAGATGTTTTTTTTGTTAGAAAAGTAGAAGTACTTTCATCTGAGATTAAATCAAGTTGTCCTTCTTTTGGTGAAAAAACGGTAAACGATAGTAGAGCTATTTTTTGAGATAGTTTACCATTAATATTTGAAAAAACATGCCCACCATCTGCATAATATTTAATTTCTCTATTATTAGCATCTAAAGAAACAAAAGCAGAATCAATTTTAAGTTTAAAATTATCAGCTAAAGGAAAAAGGGATAGAGTGTGGTCATTTAACTCCCAAGTACCATTTATTGTGTCAGTTGGCTCGTTTCCAAGATTGAAACTGTAATTTCCTTCTGGATAAATGTTTAGAAAATAAGTAGAGGTGTCAAATGTGCTTTGGGTGCTATCTGAATAAATTGTTTTAGCTAATTTCCATTGTCCAGTAACATAATCTTCGGTTGTTTCCCCCGCAAAAGCTCCTATGTTTGAAGTAATAATAAATAATACAAGG
>CALDTD010000182.1 GCA_937924345.1 uncultured Flavobacteriales bacterium
CCGAAAGTGGATACATATTTTTATTCCCAACTGGCGGCTTCAGTTTATCCTGATTATCTTCTATCCATTTGTGGAAATTAAAAGGCTTGGCGATTGACATATTTAACTTTGTTTAATTCTAAAAATAAGCAAAATTATTGATTTTGATGAAAATGAACTAAACCATCTATAGGTGCTTTTATTACACTTCCGATTTTAATATCGTATTTAAACGCAATTATATGCAGATATTCTTTAAGATAAAAACCTACAGAACCTACAGTGTTTAATTTATAATCTTTATAGTTTGAATAGTTTATTATATGTGTTCTAAAAAAATCATCAAAAGCATTTAAAACTAAATTCTGAAGGTAATCTTCTTTATCTATATTCTGCACGATCCACTTTACAAAACGGGCTAAATAATGGTTTGGCAGTTTTTCTTTATATACTTTTTCTAAAATTTTCGTTTTAGATAAATCAAATTTATTTTTTAAGTCTTCGCTTAAATGAACAGGTATTTTCCTGTACAAAAAATCAATAAGTAACTGCTTTCCTAAATAAGAACCAGCACCTTCATCCCCTAAAATAAACCCCAATGAATTTTGCTCTTCGATAATTTTACTACCATCAAACACACAAGAATTACTACCTGTACCCAATATTATCGCGATACCTTTTTCATTACCACAAGCAGCTATTGAAGCTCCCAATAAATCATGCTCTATATTAATTTCTGAATTTATAAAATAAGTAGAAAAAGCTTCTTCTAAGACCTTATTTTTTTCTTTTGAAGAACATCCAGCCCCATAAAAACAGATAGATTCAACAGCTTTTTTGTCTTTTAGATGGTTTATCACATCATTCTCTAAAACCTTTTCAATCTCAGCTTTTGATTTAAAATATGGATTTAATCCTTCAGTTTGAAAACTAGCAAGAACATCACTTTCCGAAATTAACCTCCAATCTGTCTTTGTTGAACCACTATCTGCTATTAACTTCATAAACCTCTCATTCGTTCTTGCCCATAAACTTAATAAAATAAATTATATTACCCTTTAATTTCTTCTTTACCGTTTGCATGTTTTGCAAACCTACCCAAAGATTGATCATGAACTTGTTCGTGCTTTGGCCAAGGCCAACCTCCGAATTGAGTTTTTCGATAATCACTATAAGCTTCTCTAATTTCGTCTTCAGTATTCATTACAAAAGGTCCATATTGCACTACAGGTTCATTAATCGGTTTCCCTTGTAATACTAATAAAAAACAATCTTCATTTCCAGCTTTCAACAATAAATCTTCTGTAGATTTTACTTCAATTGCATGATAATCTGGAACTTTTACTTGATTAACATTTAATTGATCCCCTTTGTAAAAATATAGGATCCTATTTACAACTGTTTTGGACTTTGGTAAGGTAAACAAACCATTTGCCTCTATCTTTAGTGTAAGAATTAGAACCTCGTGTTCCTCTTTTGCAGCCCAAGAATTTGGTGTAGATTTAAGTGACTTTATATTGTTTAGTTCCCCAGCAATAATGTCCACGGTTGTGATTTTATTTTGAGCATCTTTCACCTCAACAGAAGGTAAATCTTCTCTCCACAACATTTTAAAATGTGGCTCAACAAATTTATCTTTTTTGGGAAGGTTTAACCAAACTTGAAAGATCTCAAGAGGGTTTTCCTTTTCTTTACTTAATAGCGGGAACATTTCTGAGTGTTGAACCCCTTTACCTGCAGTCATCCATTGTACATCTCCAGCACCAAAACGACCAGATGCTCCCAAAGAATCAGAATGATCGACAAAACCTTCTTTTGCAATTGTTACGGTTTCAAAACCTCTATGCGGATGATATGGAAACCCTGGCACAACATTCCCATGATACATTCTAAAACCATCTTTAATCACAAAATCTTGTCCAATATTTCTACCAGATAATGATGTGTTTGGCCCTAAACTTTGATTACCTGTTGGGTACTCGTCTCTATGATGCGCACAAAACAAAAAAGGATCTTTTGTTTCCCAAGGAAAGCCAAGTGGACTTATACTTATTATTGCTGAATTACTCATTTTATTTTATTTAAGATTAAAATTAATAAATGAACTAGAACTAACTGTTAATTTAGGTTAAGAATAAAATATTTACTTACTTTAGCTTTAGTGAAGTCATTGCTTATCATATTGTTTTTTGTCTGTGCTAACTTAGTTTTTGGACAAAATATTAATGTTAACTTCTCTTCTCCATCTAAGATATGTAAAGCTCCAATTTCTTTAAAAATTGAAGGAAACTACTCATCTATTTACTACACGAATGACGGCAACATTCCCAATAAAAAAAATAAAAAATTTAAGTACTCGTTAATTATAAAAGAAAATTCAAGTTTACTTTTTAAAGTTTATTCGAACACATTAAAAAAAGATACATTAATCGCCAGAAGTTTTATCTTCGATACTATTTCTAAACTTCCTGTTATTAGTATTTCTATACCAGAAGAAGATTTATGGAATAGTAGAACTGGTATTTACACCAGAGGTAGTCGCGCTTATTTTAGTGATAGTACAGGACATTGGGAAAACTGTAATTATCAAAAAAAATGGGAAAAAGAAATTCAATTGATCTATATAGACTCTACGCGCTCTGAGGTTATTAATCAATCTTGTGGGCTAAGAATTTTTGGAGAGTCTACTAGAAGACAACCTGACAAATCTTTAAAAATAGTTGCAAGAAAAAAATATGGTAATAAACGGTTTAATTATTCTTTTTTTGAACAAAAACCACACTTAAATGAATTTAAACAATTGGTTATACGTACATCGGGTAACGATTACAACAGCACACGTTTTAAAGATGTTTTAAATGCTTATTTAGCTCGAAATTTAGGGTTAGACTATATGGCGTATCAACAAATAAGAATGTATGTAAACGGAGTATATTGGGGCGTTTATAATTTAAGAGAAAAAGTAAATAAGCATTATTTATATTATAATCATAACGCAGCAATAGACAGTAGTAGTATTATAATGGGGCGTTGGGTAAGACAACATGGAGATCGCGCTCGATATAAAGAAATGTACAACTGGTTTTTTGATTTAGATAAAATGGATAGCCTAGCTTATATTAAGGCCAATGAATTTTTAGATATTAGAAATTATATTAATTATAGAGCTTTTCAAATTTTCTTAAACAACGTCGATTCGAGAGGGAATATTCGCTATTGGAACTCAAAAGACTTAGACAATAAATTTAGAATGATACTTTATGACACAGACTTAAGTTATAGTAGTAAAGATAGAGACTACTTAGCAAAATGTTTAAGCCCCAAAAAAACAAATTGGTTTAATAATACTTGGAGTACTATTTATTTGAGAAAATTAATGGAATATGATAAGTTTAGGTATGAATTTATAAACCAATATGCACACATTATGAATACTGCGTTACATACAGACACTATCATTGCTGCTGTAAATAAATTTGAAGCAATTTATAAAGATGAATTACCACGATCTAAAGCGGAATTACCAAAGCACCTAAGAAACGTTCCTATTGCAATGGAAAAATGGATAAAAAAAGTATACGGGTATCGATTTTATGCTAAAAAAAGACCCGAAATTGCTCGTAATGAAATTACAAAATCACTGGCTAAAGATGGCACCTTTATGTTAAAAATAATAAGTAAAAACGGGCAAGTTAGCATAAATAAAAACTATTACATTGCTACTCCTTTTTCTGGGATTTATTACAAAAATATCCCTTTGCCTTTATCGGTAAAAGCAAATCCTGGATATAAATTTGAAGGTTGGGAAAATGGTGTAAAAAAATTAGACACTCTTATAAATACTACATTAGACACTTTAGTTTTAAAACCAAAGTTTTCTATTATACCTACTACAAAAAAAGAAGAAACTTTACCATCTAATAAAAAAACTATCGAAACCTCAAATAAAGAGAATAAGTTACTCTGGTTAATTGCTTGGTGCTTTATTGCTCTTGGAGGAATTCTCTTAATTGTTTATTTTAAACTTCGTGTCTAACTCTTT
>CALDTD010000183.1 GCA_937924345.1 uncultured Flavobacteriales bacterium
TGATGTTATATTCAATTATCCCTTCAGAGATTCTGTCATCTCCAGATCCGCAACTTGTAAAAGAGAGTAATAATATAATACTTAGTATATAAACTATATGTTGTAAAGGTGTTTTTGGCATAATATTATGATGGACAAATATAATTTAATTTTTCAGATATTTTATCCATTTTTTTATTCAGATGATAATTATTAAGATTTAACTTATCAAAACTGTTTTTTAAAGGTTAATGAACTCATTTTATGTTAAATAAATAAACCTCTTTTTGTCATAGGATAAATATTAAATGTTCCCATTCCTTTAGATACTAGTTCTTTAGTATTGGTTTTAATGATTTTACCAGTTGTAACGATTAAACTCTTCCCTTCAAATTCAATTTCGCCAGTTGCTAATAACTTATCCCCTTTAAATATTGGCTTAAAATAGTTAATCTTAAATTCTACTGTAGAGACTAAATTTCCATCATTGCAAACTTTAGATAGTGCGGTGGTTCCTAATATTGCGTCCATCATTGAGGCTACAACTGCTCCGTGACCTACTTTAGGTGAACTCAAGTGTTTTTCAGAAATTTCTAATTTATAAGTTATATTTCCTGGTGAATGTTCAGTTAGAACTAACCCCATTTCTTTATCAAAATTATTGTATTGAGCGTATAACTCTTGTGCATTCATAACAGTAAAATTAGTTAACAAAAATAATAATATTCGTTAGATAATATTTCCTTTTCTTTAAGTTGCAAAAGTTCTGTTTTGTTAGCAATAGCGATTATAAATTGAGTATTCATTGTATTTAAATCTGTTTGTAAGAGTTCTTTATTATAAATAATATGACCAATTTTATTTTCATTATTACAACACCAATCAAATTTAATTCCTTTATCAATCAATAGTTTTGCAATCAATTTGCCTTTTTTTCCAGCACCTAATAAAGAAAGACGTTGTTTTTGATTGTAATCTAATTTAATGAATTGGTTTACTTTTAATGAGAGAAAACGATTGTCTTTATAATTTTCATGTGTTCGCGAAGTTCTAGTCTCATAATCTCTCCATAAATGGACTTTTTCTTTAGTTGAAACTACAGTTAAATTATACTCATACATTCTAAAAGCTAATTCATAATCTTCTGGGTAAATACTGCTATTAAATCCTCCTATTTCTTCAAATAGTTCTCTTTTTAACATCCAACTAGGAGAGGGAATTGGGCATTCTTTATAAATTTCTTTAAAGCTATTTCCTTTTTCGGCAAGGCTATTGATCCAATTTTCATAATTTAGATATCCGTTTCCAATCTCACTACCGTTAGACTTAAAGTAATGAACTTTTCCTATTACAACTTTTTTAGTTGAAGATTCGTAAAGTAAGCGTTGCATTACTTCCAATTTACTTGGTTGCATAATGTCATCAGCATCCATTCTGGTAATGTAATTTCCTTTTACAATTTTATATCCCGTTTGCAAAGCGTTTATAATTCCATCCCCATTATTAGTAATAACTTTTATACGTTTGTCTTTGGTAAGGTTTTGAATCAGCTCTTCGCTATTATCTGCGGAATGATCATTTATTGCAATTAGCTCCCAATTTTCATACGTTTGATTTAAGATAGAACCAATAGTTTCTTCTAAAAAATCACCACAATTTTTAAACGGCATGATGATAGAAATAAGGTCTTCCATATCGAGATTTAATTTTACCTTTACTATTCAAAAAATAGAATTTATGATCTACGAATTTAATGGATTTAAACCAGTTATTCACGAAAGTGCTTTTATTCATCCTCAAGCTAATGTAACAGGTAATGTTTTTATTGGTAAAAATGTATATATCGGTCCAAATTGTGTTTTACGAGGCGATTGGGGCAAAATTGTAATTGAAGATGGTTGCAATGTTCAAGAAAACTGTACCGTACACATGTTTCCAGGAACCACAACTATACTTAAAGAAGGGGCTCACATTGGTCATGGAGCAATTATTCATGGTGGGGTAATTGGCAAAAATACGCTTATAGGTATGAATGCTGTAGTAATGGACGATGTGGTTGTAGGAGATGAATCTATTGTAGGGGCGCTTTGTTTTGTTCCTTCAAAAATGGAAATTCCTAAACGTAAAATTGTAGTCGGTAACCCTGCTAAAGTGGTTAAAGATGTTAGTGATAAAATGATTGAATGGAAAACGAAAGGAACTGAACTTTACCAACAATTACCGAACGATTGTAGAAATACATTAAAAGAATGTGAACCATTAAGAGAGGCTGAACCTAATCGTCCAGAGCAAGATAATTCATTAAAAATCTGGAAAGAAACTAAATAATGAAACAGTTAATTTTTACTTTTCTAATTTTATTGAATGGATATTTTTTGATTGCTCAAAAGATTGACAACACTGTTTCTTATTTAGACATGGGAACTGATAAATATTTTCGTTTTAATTACGATAATGATTTTTTTTCTGCAGCAGATTTTAATTACACCCAAGGTTACAATTTTGAGTTTGTAAACCCTGTTTTAGCTAAAAACCCATTGCAAAAACTTCTATTAAAAAAGAAAAGTATAAATAACTATGGGTTATTATTGGAAGGAATTGGATACACTCCATTTGATATTGTAGAATCGACAATTATTCTAGATGATCGACCTTTCGCATCAGCATTAATGCTCAGAAGTTTTGTAACAAGTACAGACACTGTGTTGGATTATAGATTGACTTCTTCATTGAGCCTTGGGATAATTGGTCCAGTAACGGGAGGGCGAGAGGTTCAAACAGCTATTCATAAAATTATTGACGATGATATTCCGCAAGGGTGGAAAAATGAAATTCAAAATGATTTAGTTTTAAACTATGAATTAGGAGTAGAAAAGAAGGTTTTAGCTTATCGAGACAAACTTGTGATTACGACCTCAGCAAAAGCCAAATTTGGGACTTTGTTTAATTCTTTAACGCTAAGTTCTAGTATTTCTACAGGGGTTTTTAATTCGGTATTTATAACACCAAAAAGGGAATATAAAAAACAATTTTATTTATACGCAGAACCACTTGTAAACCTTGTAGCTTATGATGCCACACTTCAAGGAGGCTTTTTAAATGATAGTCCACATACGTTTGCTGCTAATGAAATTGAACGCTTTGTTCCTCAGTTAAAAGTTGGACTTGTTTTAAAGTTAAAAAAACTCTTTTTAGAATATAGTCAAGTAATAATAGGAAGAGAATACAAATTTGGTCCAATAGCTAACTGGGGAGGAGTGAAGATTGGGGGGTATCTGTGATATTTTAAATATTACTTTTTTTAAGAACTTATTTGTATTCATTCCCATAGATGTCTATGTATATACTTTTTCCTCTCCTTTTTTTAGCCTCTGCTAAATAATATTTAAATTTTTCAATGTTTTTATATTTAGGTTTAACGATACCTAAAATTCCATATAAATTATTCTTTTTTGTTTTTAAAGAATGTTGATAATTAGAAAAATCAATTGAGTCAAACTTTAATTTAGGGTTTTCTTGAGAAAAGTACTTTCCATTTTTAAACAAAATTATTGTCTTGGGATTTATAATTACTGAATTATTGTTAAAGTTTGAATTGAATTTAAAAAGAGTTTGTCCATTTATAAAATAAACAGAGTCAGCATCTTCTTTAGAAATTTCAATTATTTTACGTGCTTGACTTTTGCTACTTTCTTCTTCCAAAACTTCAAAAACTTCAAAATATGATTTTTTATCTCTAACTGATAATATTAAATTTTGGACATTCCCACAGGTGAAAAAATAATCTTTGACATTTTCTGCTCTTGTTCCGTCTAAACTCACATAAAAGACTTGATTATCTTTGTCTAAAACCTGAATAAATTTACCTATATGATTAACAAATTTTAAATCTTTATATGTTTCGTTTGCAATAACAGTAAACTTATTAGTTTTTATTTCTTTTGTTAACGAAATTTTTTCCAGCTTGTATATTATTGAATCTTTAACTTGAGTAAAACAATTACTTGTAAATGTAAGTATGAATAAAATAATTAAAAATTTCATTTTCTAATTGTTACTTAAAAGACTAATCCACTTTATAAACTTTTTTAGATGCGCTTAATTCAATTTCACTTCCCGTTGCGTCAGTAGAATTTACAGATGCTCTAACTGTATATATACCTGCTGATATATCTAGCTTGTTAGTTGAAATAGTTACTATTTCAATTCCTTCAACAGTATGTAAAGAAGAGGAGATTAATTGTCCAAAATCATTATAGAAATTAATTTTTACTGGTGAGTCAGTTGGATTTTTTATTGTTAAATTAATATCACCAGTAAATGGATTTGGAAAAGCATCTAATTCAAACTCTGTAACCTCAACTACTTCTTCTAGTTTAATCCAAATTGGGTTAGTATAAGAATGGTAAAAGTCATAAGATGTTCCGTATATATCTGGGTTTGAACTATAGTCTTTTTCAGTTTCAAGCTCTGCTCTTATGTAGAAATATTTTTCTTGAGGGATTGAAGTTCCATCAAATAAGGTGTCTAAAATATCATTTAAAGAATAGCTTAATGCATTTGTTCCATTAGTTGCAGGTAGTTGGAGCATTTTTTCAATTTCCCCATCTTCTGTTCCTGCAATAATTTTAAACCAGGTAAAATCTCCAAATTCTGGAGTAGAAACATAGTTTATATTAAAAAAGTAATCATCAAGATTTAAAGTATTCACGACTTCATCTTCCCCCATTAAAATTTCATTTTCAGTATCGTTACCATTATCACTTATTCCTATAGTTGCTATTGGGCCGTCAGATAGTGTAGAGTTTCCATTGTATAGCGATTCTAAAATATGTTCTCCATCTGTACCCAAACCTTTTGGAGAATAAACAATAGTTGTAATTTTACCAACACTGTTCGTGCTCAAACCACCTAAAGAAGCAAAGTCTTCTGTGTTAGAATAGTTAAATGAACCATGCGCATCAGACCCTGCAGATAAATATAATTTCCAATTTTCTAAATCTTCGTTATTGTTTTTTTGTATTAAACCTAATTTATTGACGTGGTTTACAATTTCTTGTCCTTGTCTAAATCGTTTGTAATGATGGGAAAATGCTGCAGTATCACTAGCAGAAAATCGAGTAGTTGAGCCAGTTACATTCCATGGGTCAATGGTGTTTGAAAAAATACCACTACTGGATTCCTTGCTGTTTCTTAAGTTCCAAACTTGAGCTCCTTGTATTCTATCTTTTATAAATTTATCTTCGTCTAATGATAGCAAATCTGATGTTCCATTGGTTTCATTACAAATAATTTCTCCACCTGTTTTTGGGAAGTCTTGTCCATTTGCAGGAAAGCTCAACTCTCCTAAATTCCAAATTCCACCTCCAACTGGAACAGTTGGTAATTTGT
>CALDTD010000184.1 GCA_937924345.1 uncultured Flavobacteriales bacterium
AAATCTATTGTATTTTTCCTGAAGAAAGAAATACACCATACAAAACGTTATCAATTATTGAACGTTTGGTTGATAATTCTGAATTTACAGAATATAAAGAGGGTTATGGTAAAACAATTGTTTGTGGTTACGCCAGAATAGATGGTTGGGCTGTAGGAATTGTGGCCAATAACAGAGAGGTAATAAAAACTAAAAAAGGTGAAATGCAGTTTGGCGGAGTAATCTACAGCGATAGCGCCGATAAAGCTGCACGTTTTATTATGAATTGTAACCAAAAGAAAGTACCATTGGTATTTTTACAAGATGTAGGCGGATTTATGGTAGGCTCTCGATCTGAACATGGAGGAATAATAAAAGATGGGGCTAAATTAGTAAGCGCTATGGCAAACTCTGTTGTTCCTAAATTTACTGTTGTCTTAGGTAATTCTTATGGAGCTGGTAACTATGCAATGTGTGGTAAAGCTTATGATCCACGTTTAATCGTTGGATGGCCAACTGCTCAGGTTGCTGTAATGGGAGGAGCACAAGCCGCTAAAGTGTTATTGCAAATTGAAGTTGCAAGCAAAAAGGCAAAAGGAGAGAAATTGACAGAGAAAGAAGAAAAAGATTTGTTTAATAAAGTAAAAGCTAAATACGACGAGCAAACAACTCCACTTTATGCTGCTTCTAGAATTTGGTTAGATGCAATTATAGATCCTTTAGATACACGTAAATGGGTTTCTATGGGGATAGAAGCTGCAAATAATGCTCCTATTGAAAAGCCTTATAACGTTGGCGTAATGCAAACATGATTTGCTCACCTAAAATATTAACAATTATAAAAAGTCTTTAAAATTAGTTAAAAGTAATATCTGTAAATTTTAAACAAGCCTCTAACAATGAATTAACTTGAAAGGCTAAGCTTTTTCTTACAAAGTTTTAATCATAAAGAAATAGCTTACTAACATTAATGTATTCCATACTTAAGAACTCCTTATTTACTAAATGATAAAAATCTGCAGTAAGTTTACCTTTTTGATAAGAAGCTTTGTAGAATTTAAAATATTCAGGAACAATTAAAAAACCTAAACTCATTACTGCGTAAAGGTATAAGCTTCGTTTCCCATTTCCGTATAATAAAAATTGTAACCCTATTTCTTCTTTTACAGAAGTTCCATAATTACAAACTACATGAAAAACATCATGTGATTCATGTTTAGGATAGAATTCAAACCCGTTTGAAGAAAGAAACAATCCGACTTTATGCCCCAGTGTTTTTATAGGATACTTTAATAAATCTTCAGTACTTAAATTCCAAGCTACTTGCTTACGCTTAAAATACTTTGCATACGGACCAGCACTTTTCTGAAATAAATAATGACATAATTTTTCTCTATAATTCATAATAAGCTAATTAAATGATGAAATAATCTTCTCGCGATTCTTTCTTTGAGTTATTCTCAAATCTTAAAAGCTTAACCGTCCAATAAATAATGTTTAGCATTATCCCAAACAAAAAAGTTACTCCCCATGTTCTAAGGTGAGTAAATGGGTGAATAATCCTATCGGAAATATCGAATAATAGACTAAATGGATTTTGAATAACATCCCAACTATTCCATCTTAAAAAGCGACCTAAATAAACACCAAAAGAGGCTAAAAAAAGGACAATAAAACTCAAATAATTTACTTGTTTAGCACTCAGAAATTTTTGGTACAACCGCTCTATTTTCATTAAACTTAAAAAGCCAAATAATAAGCCTGTCCAAGCAAAAGAAATAATTAAGATTAAATCAAACCATTTCGGAACAGCAGAAGCAATGCGTAAATGAAACAAATCGGTTAAAATATAGGGAGCGTTTGGAAAGAATAATAACCAAATTACAGACATTCCTACTAAGTTGAAAATTTTTAATTTCCCTGTATTTGGTTTAGCTAATAGATAAGTTAATAAATATGGAATTGCTGCTAGGAATAAATTCCAATTTAAAAAGAGAAAAAAGGAAGTCCCAGAGATTAACACTCTAAAAATAGATAAGAAAAAGCAAAAGCCTGACATTAAAATTAAAAGCAGATTCAATCTAGCATTATTGGAAAATTGATATTTTAAATTCATAGTATTTGTAATAATATTTTGGGAATAAAAATTATAAGCGCAATGATAACTGCACCTATTGCTAATATTAAAACAGCTCCTGCCACAGCATCTTTTACTTTTTTTATATGCTTGTTATGGTCTGTTGAAATGTAATCTGCTAGCGTTTCTATGGCTGTATTTATCAATTCTGCACTTAATATTGAACCAATAAGAAGCAACATTATGATCCACTCAATTATTGAAATTGCAAGTAAAAAACCTAGGAACACAGCTATTATAGTCATCGCTATGTGTATTCGAAAATTTAACTCAGACTGTATTGTGTTTATAATGCCTTCAAGAGCATATCCAAAACTTTTAATTATTTTTTTTATCATATAATTTCTATATTTCATTGAGGTAAATTTTTATTTACATCCAGTGAGAGGATAAGAACTAAAATGTGTTTTAATCTTGTAAGTACTGTAATTCCAAGATATAGCGCTTTGCTTTTCACTTTTTTGAATCTCCTCTATTCTACTTTGATAAAGATTAGCAGGAGTAAACCTTCCATAACTACTATACCAGAAGTTCGTACCTAAAAGCGCTTTATTCTCGTCTATACTTATTAAGGCATTGTCTGATAATTGAACCAAATAGGTATAATCTACAGCTTTAGGATTTAAATAGTTGAGATTATAAGTGACAATTAAGCCATCCCAATTCACTATTCCCATAAAAACGAGCATACCATAAACTACCCAGCTATTGTTGAGCATTAAATAGTAAATTGACTTTTTATTCTTAATTTTTAAATAAAGAAACACAAGTCCAAAAGCAGTTAAGAAAAGAAATATGTAAACGCCAATTCTCTTATGTGTTAAACCATATTCTGAGATGTAATTATAATTTCGGATGACTACTGAAATAATCAAGATTCCGTTTTGAATAATCCATGCGTTAGCAAACTGTTTTAAGCGTTTATTGTTTGTATAAAAATTTTGATTCTTTCTAAAAACGTAAAGCATAATTACCATAGAAAGTAGAATACTAAACATGAGTAAATATGTACCATCATGTAATATTTCAGAAAGACTTTTAGTGCTGTCTACAACTTCGTTAAACCATATATAAACAATATCTATCGTGTTTACTATGCTTAAAAGACCTACAACCAAAGCAAACATAATAATAGCTGAGGTGCGCTCTTGTTTTAGTCCTAAAATAGGAATTGTTGGATACTCCATTTTTAGTTGACTTCTCCCATTTTCAAAAACATGATTCGGAACTCTTCTTTTCATTACTCGCTTACGAATGATGTTCTCGCTTTTTGTACTATCCTTTTTTATAAAATAGGTTCGAGAACTTTTTAGCACGATTGCAGTCGTAAGAAAAAAGCCAAAAATAAAAAATAGAATTCTTGAGAATGAAAGGTTAAAAAAGAAGCCTTCTATTAAATTTCCAATCCAATTTTCGAACTGAATTACAAAAGATTCAAATACAGGATTTGCTATTCTAAAAATGAATAGAAAAACAATTAAAACTAAGACGGGTAAAACAAACAGCTTAATGCTTCTTTTCCATTTTGTAAAGTCAAATTGCTTTATCCATTTACTTTCTTTAATTCCTAACTTTGGTAACTGGAAAACACTTGTTACTATAGTCATTAAACTATACCAATTCATTCGAATTTCTTTATGATGCAAGAAACCAATACAAACAATCAAACTTGTAATTGCAGCAATTATACTTATGGTAGAATGAATAAAAAAGACGGCTGATAAGCTTATAAAAAGCCCTATTGATGTGACAACTACATTCTTATTCCATTGTGATTTTCTGACCAAACAATTCACAATAACCGCAAACAAACTAAAAAGCAATAGATTGATTCCGATGTTTTCTTTCCAAAATAAAAAGTGGAATAGAACTGTTCCTACTCCTACTAACCCGAATTTTAATTTTACATTCTTCATTTCATGTTTATATTTTAAAAGTACTTTGAATTTCAAAGTTTAATGTCAAAAAAATTTAATTAACGATTTAAGAACTTTTCTAAAGCTGATAAATGATTTTTAAAAGCAGTTCTACCCAATTTAGTCGCATTATAAGTTGTCTTCGGTTTCTTTCCTACAAACGCTTTACGGATTTCAATGTATTCATTCTTTTCTAATGCTTTAATGTGACTAGCCAAATTTCCATCAGTAAGTGATAATAGTTCTTTCATAGTATTAAAATCTACCCAATCATTAACCATTAAGACCGACATTACACCTAATCGTATTCGACTCTCAAAATGTTTATTCAATCCTTGTATCATTTTACTTCCTATCGTATTTAAGATACATTAAAGTACCATAAATAATGTGTAACACACCAAATCCTAACGTCCAAAATAAAATTCCATAACCAATAAAGTAAGCATTTAATAAACCTAGTAAAATATTGAAATAACCAATCCCTCCTATTTCTGAATGGGTATGATGACTTGCATTTACACAGGCTAATCCGTAAAATATAAGTGTAACTGGTGCTACAAGGCCAAATAAATTATAACGAATTAAAATTAAACTAAAAACCCCACCTACTAACAAAGGAACAGCTAAATTTAGCAACATCTTTTTCGATGCCTTATTCCATATAGTCTGATCTTCTTTTTTTGCTTTGCGGTAAGTAAAATAAAAACCAAAAAATAATGCTGAACATAAAACTCCAACTCCTATAAAAAGCAACTGATAAAAAATAATGCTGTTTACGTCGAGTAACACTTTACTATTAAAATAAGTCACTCCAGAAATATAACTCCCCTTATTTAAAACTATATAACCTAAAGCAGCGCCAACTAAAGCAGATATTCCAGCAATAATTCCAGATAAACCACTTAATGACAAAAAACGTGTAGAACGATTCATTATCTGTTTTATCTCATTTAAATTTTCTAAATGCTGTTTTGTATCCATTTTAAAAGTTCTTTGAATTTCAAAGTAAATTAAATAAAAACAATAAACCTAAATTAATTTATTGAAAATTTGTTAAAAAAGATTCTTTCGATTTATACTATCTAAAATACTGGTTGAAAACTACCTTTGCTTTAAATACTTTTTAAATTCTAGAATAAATTGTTTAATTCTTTGATTAGTGCCTCTATTTGAAAGAGTAATTGATGACAAAGTAAACTCATTATCATTCCAATTATTTGGCAATTTACTTGTTAATTTTATTTCAAAAATACGCTTATTACGACTATTACCTTGAGGGTCCAAAATAAATAATAAATGGAATTTCAGATTAATATCATATTCAAAAGCTACTATCCAATACTCTTCAATCCACCATTCTAATATATCAACTTCATTATTAACTACGAAGCCAATTTTTAAAAGCTCTTGCTCAATTTGATATTTTAACCCTGACCTTTTTATTTCTTAAAATTTAATACCCACCATTTCGCTTACGCAAAAACCATTCAACTCCAAGTAATAATATAATAATTCCGAAAATCCATTTGAGTTTTATTAAATCTTCTACTGATTGTTTAGTATAAGAAACTGGAACTATGTTCTCTTGTTTATAGATTTCTTTTTCAAGGGCTTCCAGTTGGTTAGGATAAAATAATTTACCATTTGTAGTGTTTGACAATTCGTATAACAAACCATGATTGGCCACAAGATTTAAGTATTCTACTTGTAATGCTTTTACAGAAAATTCCCCTTTCTTTTCTAAACGTTTTCCATCAAAACTTGTAGTTGCAGTATAACTATACTGACCCGATTTAAACATTCCTACATTTAGTCGATAACCATTCCCGGCTTTAGACATAATCTTTGATGGGTATTCCTCTCCTTTCTCATTTATAATCTTAATTTCAACTTCTGCATCATTCACTAACTCATAACTTTCATTATACAATTCTGCATCTATAATTAATTGCTCATTTTCCAATACCAAATCTTTATTTGAGACTCTAAACTGACTTTTATCTTTCTTAGCAACCAAGTATTGAATTGGCTTTTGAATTAACTCATTAAAATTATCGTTATTATCATTCTTTAAATAATCGAGTAACTTCCAACGCCAGATACCTTCTCCTAATAGAAACCCAACTTTCTGACCATCTTTTTCGTTAAAAGCAAATAAGGGATAATTTGTTTTCGTACCATTAATTTTTTGATGTAAAAAAACATTATTTGTCTTAGCGACTTTATAGCCACTTGCGAAAGGAACTTGTAAAGGCGGAAAATCTGATAAGTTATTTTTTAATTCATTTGAAATCGTAAACTTATTAAAACTCGCATTTAGACTTCCTTTGGCCGTTGAGAAGCCATTATTTCCAATTAAAGTTAACTGTTGTTTCAATTGATTAATCTTAGCGTAGTTGGTTTGTTCTGTAGCACAAATCAGTATTGGAATTTTAGTGTTTAAAATACGTGTTAGCAATTGACTATCGCTTCTTTTTGTAGTAGGAATTCCGTGCAATATGATCAAGCTATACTTTTCTAACTTTTCCTTAAAGACTTTTATTAACTGAACAGAAATAGCATAATTCTTATTCTTCTCTATTACCGATTTTAAAACCGAAATATCAGGATGAGGCGCTTCACTTAACAAAAGAATATTTTGCTTATTCTCTATAACGTTTATATAAAAATCTTTTTTGTTGTTGATTAATGTTAATTCATTTTCGAACTCCGTAACACGTACTGTATATTTTTGCTTACCGCTAGTATTGGCAGGCAATAAAAAATTAGTCGATACTGCTTCGTTAGTTGTACCAAAAGAAACTATATTTTCCTTTAGCTTTTTATTCCCCTTCCAAATAGAAACTTTAGCACTTTCTCCTTTCAAGAAATTTGCCTTTAAACTAATCTCTACTGGGAACTCATTTCCTTTATAAGCTAAATCATTGTTTTGAACTGAAGAAACAATTAAGTCTTTTCTTACAGTTGTATCCCCCATTGCAATGGTGTAAACAGAAGCATTCTCCAATCCCTTCGAAGCATAAACAGGATTTATACCTTTATTAAAAATACCATCTGTCGCTAAGATTAACCCACCTAAATTACGACCATAAAACTTATCTTCTACAGTTTTAAATAAGCTAGAAATATCTGTTTGCTTTTTCGAATAATTAAAACTTAAACTGTCTGCAACTGCATCACCAAAATTAAAGTCTGTAACTTCATATTTTTCTGCTAAACGCTCTTTTAATTCTATTAACTTCTTTTTATATTCTCCTCGATAAAACAAAGAATCTTTAGCTAAGCCAATACTTTCTGAATTATCTTGCGCAATAACAATAATTGGTTTTTCTATAATTTTATCTTCCGTTTGAATTAAAGGTTCTAATAAAAATAAAGCTAAAAGAGTAACGCTTAAAAAACGTAAAAGACCCAAAACGGGAGTTAACCATTTAAGATCTTCGCCAAATGTTTTATCTTTTCGATATAGTAAATAAGCACAACCAATTCCCAAAAGAACGCAGAAGATAATATACCAATATGGATAGTTTAGCGTTAGCATTTATTTCTTTAATATTCTTTTTATTATTTTAATATGATGATTAGTATGTACTTCTAAAAAACGGATTGTTTCTTTTTTTGTTAAAACACCAAAGAAAGGATGTTTAAAGTTACTTTTTGCTGGTAAGTCTTTAATTTCATTACAATTTAATTTAGCTTCCGAAATTTGAATCTCTAGCTCACCTTTTAAAATATCAGCTTTATTATTAACTACTTTGGGTGCTCTTACTCTATTTCTAGGGAAAGTACCTACTGTTAAAAACACTGATTTGTAAAGATTAAAACTCCACTTGTAATCTTCTTCATTAGATTTCTTTAAGACATTTAAACTTACATTAATCACTTTTAAGATATGATCTATATGCCAGTCTACGCCACGAGCAGACACTGAACTATTTGTTATATCTGCTTTAGGAATATAGTTTTCCAACTGATTAATTTGATTGACTAACTTCATCAACTATCTTAACATCCCACCGCAAACACTAATAGTCTGCCCAGAAACATATGTACTTAAATCTGAAGCTAAGAATAATGCTGTATTTGCAACATCCTCAGGAGTTCCTCCTCTCTTTAATGGTATTTCTTTTACCCAACCGGCAACCACATCTTGATCTAATGCTCCAGTCATTTCTGTTTCTATAAAACCAGGAGCTATAGCATTGCAACGAATATTTCTAGAACCCAATTCTTGAGCTGTAGACTTCGTAAAACCAATTACACCTGCTTTAGAAGCTGCATAATTTGCTTGACCAGCATTTCCTGTAACCCCAACAACAGAAGTCATATTTATAATTGAACCTGCCTTATTCTTTAAGAATGTTCTTAAAACAGCTTTTGTCATATTAAAAACTGATTTTAAATTAATATTGATTACTGCGTCAAAATTCTCTTCCGACATACGCATTAGTAAACCATCTTTTGTTATTCCAGCATTATTAACTAAAATGTTTATTGTACCAAAATCTTTAATAACCTGATCTACTAAACTGGTTGCTTCCTCCATATTAGCAGCATTCGACTTGTATCCTTTAGCTTTAATACCAAAACCAGCTAATTCCTCTTCAACTAACTTTGCTTTTTCCTCGCTACTTACATAAG
>CALDTD010000185.1 GCA_937924345.1 uncultured Flavobacteriales bacterium
CTATTTATTGCTTTATAAATTGATAATATTTTTTATTTATTACCACAAAATAAATACCAGAACTCAATTTAGAAGTGTTTAGTGTTACTTTATTACCTTTAAAAACAGCATTATCCAACAAACTAGACTCAACAATTTTACCAACTATATCAACAACCCTAAGATTTTCCGCAGAAAACTCACTATTCCCCTCACCCTCAATAGATAAAAAATCATTAACAGGATTAGGATAGATAAGAAGGTTATTGTTACCATTTTCTGAAATACCTACAGGACCACCGATATTTATATCATCTAGATAAAAATTATTACCTCCACCTCCTTCAAAAATAAAGCGCATCCTAAAATTACTTACTAGGAAATTCGATAAACTAGAAACACTTATTGTAGATGTTTTCCACTGATTAAAAGATGGCACAAAATATCCAAATGTATTAGGAGCTGTTGCTAAGTTTGTTCCTGATATAATTTTTTTAATACTCCATGTTTTACCACAATCTTTAGAAACTTGAAAAGTTAATTTATCATTATTAGAATCTTCTTTCTTAGCAAAGGCATATTTAAATGAAATAGATGCCGGCAAATCTAACCCTAAGTTAATTGTATTACTCGTGAGCTGATAAAACCCACCTTCCTCTTCTCCATTACGAATCATTACACTACTGGTCCCGCTTGCTCCTACTGAAGAGTTAAGTTCCCAATTGTAAGATTGTCCCCATTCATATACAAACCATTTTTCGTTTGATAGAAACAATGCATCTTCGAAACTTTCTTGACTATCAAAAGCTGGGTGCCCTTCGGCACTTAAAACCTGAACGAAATTTTCTTTCGTAATAGACCTTGAACTTGATCCGTCAGACACTGTTAAAGCAACATCATATTTACCTGAATTTTGATAAGTAACAATAGGGTTTTGAGCAATAGACGTACTTGGATTTCCTCCTGGAAAACTCCATGACCAAGAAGAAATATTATGTAATGACTCGTCAGTAAACTCTACATCAGTATTTTCGCAAACAATATTTTTTTTGAGAGAAAAGTCTGCTTTACACAATTGTAAATTGCTAATCGCTCCTACTTCTAATAAGTTATTTTGTTTCCAAAGGTTATTTCTTCCAGCTATAGACGAAGTAACAGCTGCCCTCATTCTACTTTTTTGACCGGTTGTAAACATTTTACGACATTCTGCATAATTCATATAGTTTTCCACATTTGCTACAGGACCACAACTAGACTCACTCAAAACACAAGCAAACGTTCCTATCGTATTTGGCGTGTCAGCTATTCCATCGTCTGTGTTGCAATTGGAAGCTAATTCTGGCTCATTAGTTGAACCCCATGTATGAGGTAGGTTTAACCAATGACCAACTTCATGCGGTAAAACTCTTCTCTCTACACCTCCAGCAGTGCCTATAGAACCCATATAATCATGCCTCATAAAAATACCGTTACCATACATGTCACCATCAAAAAAACTTGTTGGATAATTTGTATAACCGGCTGCACTTCGAATAGTTTTTGCAATATAAATATTTAAATACTTTGTAGGATCCCAAAAACCTCTGTAAACATCGTTACCATTTACTATTGCATCAACCTGGTCGTAACCATCATAATTATCATTTTCTGTATCAACTGTTCTTGGTGAGCGCGTTCTAGTTATTCCTTTAAAGCAAGTTCCATCAGGTGCAATAGTCGCTAGTTTAAACTCTATTTCTATATCAGCAATTAAACTTTGAAAACTACTAGCAACAGTATTCCTATCTGGATTTAGTCTTCTAAAATCTCGATTTAATAAATCTAAAGCAGATAGAATTTGCTCGTCGCTAATATTCTCTATACCATCATTGTGAATAACATGAAAAACAACTGGAATAGTATAAACAATTCCAGACTTATTATTTTGAGTGTTTAACTCATGTTGTTTTAGTTCTAATTGATCTACATTATATTGAGCCTTGAATGCTTTATTATTCAATAGTCTTTTCAAGTTTCTATGTGTGCTACAATCATGAATTTCTTGACCATAGACAATTGGAACACTAATAAAAAAGGAAATAATAAATAAAGCTAAAGAACTTCTCATTCAACAATAAGTTTTTTTACACTTTTCGAATTTCCATCGCTCATAACTACAAAATAAATTCCCGATTTATAATTAGAAGTATTAATTAAGTAGTTATGCTCTCCCAAGTCTAAAAACCCACTTTGAATCGTCTCAATTTGCTTTCCAATTACATCAACAATACTTATGGTGTAATTTTCTTTTAAACTTTCGTTTACAAAACTTAAATTAACTTCGTTTTTGGCTGGATTAGGAAAAAGTCTTAATTGATTTACTAACTCTGTTTCTTTAATTGAAACAGGGCCACTAATATTTACATCATCAATATAAACATTGTTGCCACCTGCTCCTTCAAAAACAAACTTAATTCTAAAATCACTTACTAAAAAGTTTGCTAAACTATTTGAGCTTATTGTTGTTGTTTTCCACTCAGAATCTGAAGGGACGAAATATCCATTTGTTGCAGATGATGTTTGAATTGCAGATCCACTTAATGATTTTTTTGTACTCCAAGTTTGGCCGCAATCTTTAGATACTCGAACAATCAACCTATCATTTCCTCCATCTGGTTTTCTTGCAAAAGCATATTTAAAACTGATTTCTGCTGATAAGTTTAAATCTAAGTTAATTGAAGTACTTAGTAGCTCATGATCAATCCCTTCAGCATTTTGACTATTTTTAATCATAACTGATTTTGACCCTGTAGCTGCTGCATCTTCAGTAACTTCCCACCCTGAACCAGCACCTATACTTTCTGAAAACCAATTACTAGATGGTATTGAAGTTACATTCTCAAAGCTTTCTTGTTTTGGTCCGTTCCCAGAAGATGGCACAACTTTAATATACTGTGTCTTAGTTTGAGAAACAGCACCCCCACTGTTTGAAACAGTTAAAGCAACTTCATAAGTTCCTGCCGAGTTATAAGTTACTGATGGACTTTGACTTGATGAGACACTTGGGCTCCCACCTTGAAAGCTCCAACTCCAAGCTGTAGGAGAATGATAAGACTCGTCTGTAAAATCAATTGTAGTTCCTTCGCATATTATGCGTTGTTCTGCAGAAAAATCTGCTTTACATAGTGCTCCAACCCCATTAGCTCCAGTAACGTTTAGATTCGAAGTTTTCCACAAATTACTTCTGCCACTTACGCTAGAAACCATTGCTGTTCTCATTCTTGTTCTTTGACCTTCGGTAAACATTTTAGAACAATAAGAATAATCCATG